>JAAVZE010000149.1 GCA_022791495.1 Eubacterium sp. | reverse complement strand
CATGGGGTTCCACGTTCATGAGCTTGGCGGCTTCCGATATGGAGTAGCATAACTGTACTGGTTCTTTCATAAAATAAAATCAGTCCTTTCCTTAATGTTCTATTTAAGTATAGCATTAAGGATAAGGACTTCAAGTAGTGGCCCGCATATTTTGGGAGATTCGTCCGACGGCTTTCGCCCCGATGTGACAAAATAGGAAAAGAACCAGCTAATTTGTCTCCAGATTGGCAAATTTCGTGTATTCTGCCAGCCATTTCAGTTTAATGGTGCAGGTGGGACCATTACGTTGTTTTCCAATGATGATCTCCGTCACACCTTTCTCTTCAGAATCTTTGTGGTAATATTCATCCCGGTAAATAAACATAACGACATCAGCATCCTGTTCGATGGCGCCGGATTCACGAAGATCGGAGAGCATGGGACGTTTGTCTTCCCGGCTCTCTACTGCCCGGCTCAGCTGGGAGAGGGCGATGACCGGACAGTCGATCTCTCTTGCCAGTGCCTTGAGGGAGCGGGAAATATCTGAGATCTCCTGCTGGCGGGATTCGTTTTTCCGGCTTCCTGAGCCTGACATCAACTGCAGGTAGTCGATGATCACCAGTCCGAGATTGTTTTCAAGCTTTAGCTTACGACATTTTGAGCGTAACTGAGCAATACTGATACCCGGCGTATCGTCGATAACAAGAGGGGATTCTCCAAGGAGAATCGTACTTTCTGTAAGTTTTCCCCATTCATCATCTGCAAGGTTTCCCACACGGATGTGCTGGGAATCTACTTTTGAGTTCATGGAGATTAGTCGTTTTGCCAGCTGGACCCGTGACATCTCCAGGCTGAAAATAGCCGTGGAAACGTTGTTTTTTATGGCGACAGTCTCAGCGATATTCAGTACAAATGCCGTCTTACCCATGGAAGGGCGGGCGGCGATCAGAATCAGATCGGATTTCTGAAGTCCGGCAGTCCTGGCATCCAGATCATAAAAGCCTGTGGATATGCCGGTTACAGCGCCTACCGTTTTGGCAGCATTCTGGATACTTTCGAGAGTCTCCAGCGCCACCTGGCGAATGGGCACAAAATCACTGGTAGAACGATTCTGTACCACGTCAAAAATTTGTTTTTCTGTTTGTTCGAGAAGCTGATCCAGGTTTTCTGTGTCCTGATAACATTCGTTGGTGATGGATTCGGATACCCGTATCAGTCTTCTGAGCACGGCTTTTTCCTTTACGATATCTGCATAATATTTGATATTGGCAGAAGTAGGAACAGAAGAGATAATACCACTGATAAACTCCACACTGCATAGCTCAGCAGGAACTTCCTGTTCCTTTAGTTTGTTCTGCAGAGTAACCAGGTCTGCCGGTTTACCTTCCTGATACAGAGTGATCATGGCATGATACAGAGTTTTAAATTGAGGATTATAGAAATCCTCCGCCACTAAGATCTCAGAGGCGGTGATGATCGCTTCCTGATCTAAAAGCATGGCTCCAATCACAGACTGTTCTGCTTCTGTGCTGTGGGGGAGGATTCGCTTGATCATTTGTTCTTCCATGCTGGTCTCATTTCTCTTTTACGATTACTTTTAGTTCTGCTGTTACTTTAGGATGCAGCTTTACTGGAACGGTAAAGCTGCCCACGTTTTTGATCGGTTCTGCGAGATGCATTTTCTTTTTATCCAGATCATAGCCAAGCTGCTCTTTTGCGGCAGCAGAAATTTCTTTTGTGGAGACAGAACCGAAAGCACGTCCGTTAGAACCAGCCTTGATGGAAAGGGTTACCGATTTGCCGGAAAGTTCCCCGGCAAGTGTTTTTGCCTTTTCCAGATTCTCGGCAGCGATTTTTTCATCGTTCTGTTTCTGGAGTTTCAGATCATTGAGTGCTTTTGGAGTAGCTTCCAGACCAAGATTTTTCTTGAAAATAAAGTTTCTGGCATAGCCATCGCTTACATTTACAACTTCACCTTTTTTTCCAAGGGATTTTACATCTTCTAAAAGTATTACTTTCATTGGAGTTCACCTTCTTCTTTCATTTTAGTCAGTATATCTCGGATCACAGTCCGGCCATCTTGAAGGGTACGTCCCTCCAGCTGTGCACCGGCACTGGTGATATGTCCACCTCCACCTAGTTTTTCCATGACGACTTGTACATTAAGTTCGTCGATGGAACGGGCGCTGATATATATTTTTCCTTCAAATTCTGTCAGGACAAAAGATGCCTTGATACCGTCTATATCTAGAAGTTCGTTGGCAATCTTTGCTCCGACGATTGTTGGAGATTCACACTGGTTTGCATTACAAAGTGCAATGGCATAGCTTTTCATAAATATTTCTGTGTTCTGGATTGCCTCTGCTTTTACCTTGTATTCATTCAGGTCGGCGCGGAAAAGTTTGCGGATCCTCGTGATATCTGCCCCGGAACGGCGCAGGAATGCCACCGCTTCAAAAGTTCTCACACCTGGTTTGTTCATGAAATTATTTGTATCTACCATGATACCCGAATACAAAACATCAGCTTCGTAAGATTTGAGCCTTACTTCTTCCCCTACATACTGCAGTATTTCTGCCACCATTTCACATGTGGAGGACGCAAAAGGTTCTACATAGGACAGAGTAGGGTTCTCAAAGGATTCGCCAGCCTGGCGATGATGGTCAAAAACCACCAGGGAAGAGGCTAGATGTACTAGTTCTGGTTCATCTGTGTAGGATGGGACATTCACGTCTACAATGACCAGAAGAGTTCCGCTGTTCATCAGCCCTCTGGCGCTGTCTCCAGTAATGAACAGATCGTCATCGTAATCTCCATTTTTCATCAGCATTGAGAGGACAGGACGTAGAGATGAGGTTACTTTATTTGTAATGATATGAGCTTTTTTTCCAAGTGCATTGGCGATTCGGTAAATACCGATGGCGCTTCCTATAGCGTCTACGTCCGGCAGCTGATGTCCCATAATGATGACCTGCTCCGCCGCTTCAATGGATTCCCGGAGGGCATGAGCCTTGACCCTTGCTTTGACCCGGGTATTTTTTTCTTTCTGAATACTTTTACCGCCATAATAAACAAAATTGTCCTTTGTCTTTATCACAACCTGATCTCCGCCTCTGGCAAGAGCCAGGTCGATGGCGCTGCGGGAGTATTCCTGGCGTTTTTTGTAGGTGTCTGCCTGTATGCCGATTCCCATGCTTATAGTGATGGATACGTCATCCCCCACATTTACATTCCGGATCTCATCCAAAAGAGAGAATTTATCATTTTGAAGTTCAGACAGGTATTTGTGGCGGAAAAGGAAAATATATTTGTCCTTTTCCAGTTTTTTTGTAATGGCATCGATCCGCAGCATATATTTATTGATCTTACGGTCAATTAGTGCAACTAAAAGAGCGCGGCGGACTTCATCCACCGGTTCCAGGGATTCGTCGTAGTTATCGATATACAGCAAACCTACATCCAGCCGCTGTTCATTATTTTCCTTCATGTAACGGATGATCTCAGTCTCATCAAAAATGTAAAAGACAAAGAAGTTGTCCCCTAACCCCATAGTAGCGGCATCTTCTGCGATATTTTTTGTGGTGTCAGCTACATTTACTTTCTGGATCACCGCCTTAAAATATTCTTCTTCCGTATGAAAGTGAATCTCTGAGTTTTCTGTGGTGCTTTTTGGAAAGGTGTCTACCGTAAGATTTGAGATCACAGAATCTATCGCAAATCGTTTTTTAGCACCTTCCGGATAAAAAGTAGAAAAAAAACGCTTGTTACACCAGAGACAGGAACCGGCCCAGTCTGTGATGACAAGGGGAATCGCCAGATCGCCTGCCAGCCGCTCAGCGGTCTGATTAAAACGAACGGCATACTGCACGATGTCCCGAAGAAGTTCCCGACGTTTAAAGTAAAATAATAAAAATGCTAATATAATATAAAGAAGAACATATCCAGTCATTATTGCACCGGCTTTTATGCTCATCGTATAGATATGAATGTTCATGGCGAGCAGCAGTGGTGAAAGAAGCAGCGGCCATCTCAGGTAGGAACGCAGTGTCCCCTGAATTCTATTTCCCTTCAATCCTTTCCCTCCATTCCCATTTTTGAATATATAAAGTCATTATACCATCATTTATAGGAAAAGAAAAGAAAAATAAATCCGCAAAAGAACAAAAAAATACCACTGCGCAGATCTGTTTTCCAGTGCACTGTGGTATTTTTATATAAAAATTAGTTGAAAGAGTTTTTAGTAAATCTTCTATGTAGGTCTGTCTTCCAGCGCGTAGAGTTATTTTCATATAACCGTTTACTATAAAGAGTTTTTAGAAAATACGTCTTGCAAAGTTGTACAAACCATCTTTCCATGCGTTGGGCTCATGACCGAAATCAACGGTATAATATGCATGGGGTGTTCCGTTTTTGGTAAGGGCATTATGGTAATTTAAAGGAGCGTCGCCCACGGTAGTATCTTTTGTGCCTTTGCAGATCAAAATGTAGGTTCTGTCATTATATTCATCTGGAAGTTTTAAGGTGTCCTCTGTGAAAAGTCCCTCTTCCCTGTCATATGGAAGTACACCGACCGCGGGCTCAAAGGCACCAATATAGCCAAAAGTATCCGGCATGTTAAGTCCGATGTACAGAGATTCGCGACCTCCCATGGAAAGTCCGGCTATGGCAGTGTTGGTCCGTCCTTCGGCAATAGGGAAGTTTGCCTTCATGTAAGGCATCAAGTCATCCCGCAGGTCATTGATAAAGTTGTCAAAGGCTTTAAAATGTTCTGTTGTATATATGTCGCTTGGATCTTTCTTATCGTCGGCGCGGGCACGGACATTCGGCATAACAACGATCATTTCCGGCGCCATCTCTTCAGCGATCAGGTTACCGATCACCTGAACCGGATTGCTGCCGAGCCATTCGGTGTGGTCGCCGCCGATTCCGTGAAGAAGATAAAGAACAGGATACTCTTTTTCCTCAGAATAATCAGCGGGAAGTATCACATTGGCGATACGTGTTGTTCCTGTAGTTCCGGACTCATATTTGATCTGACGCAGGCTACCGTATGTCACACCGCTTTTTTTCTGATCAAAGCCTTTTGGTGTGTCGTAATTGTCATCCTCTTCTCTAGGAGGAAGAGTTGCGATCGGCGTCGGAGTTGGATCCGGAGATGGAGTAATCGTAGGTTCAGGTGATGCCGTGACATTTGCCGGTGGAGTATTTGTGGCAGCTGGAGTTGAAGCCGCTGGCACCGTCGGTGTTGGTCTCGAAGACTGTATCGGTTTTGTTTTTTGTTTGATCTGAATCTGTACCGTCCCCAGGGATCTATTTTTCTTTTTGTATTTCTCTTTTACAGTGATTTTAACGTTTCCTGCTTTTTTTGCCTGAACAACGCCTTTTTTGGAAACTGACGCCATAGATTTTTTGTTGGATTTAAAACTGTATACTGCTTTTTTCTTTTTATTTTTAATCTGAATTTGTTTCTTTTGTCCAACCGTTAAAGTTATTTTTTTTGTTTTTAATGATGCTTTTTTAGCAGCATCAGAAATCGGCGCACTAACAAGTCCGATGACGAGCGAACCGAGCACCAGACCTGTTAAAAAGCGGGATGATTTTGTGTGTGCGGTCATATGTAATCCTCCTATGGATATTTCTTTTATTTATTAACTTTAAAGATTATTATACAAAACACCAGACAAGGGCTCAATGATTAATTGCGCCCAAAACTTGACTTATGTAGCAGTGAAGATCCGGGAACCTGCTGTGCCAGTGCATTTTCAGTCTGGTTTAGTAGTGCAAACGCCGGCTGTCTGCATTTAAGCCTGACTAACATTCGTCGGCCTGATTCAGGATTTCAGGCTGCTTCCGGTAGACAGAAGGGGACATTCCTTCGCTTTTTTTAAACTGGCGGCAAAAGTGTTCAATGCTGTTATAGCCACAATGCTCACTGATCTGCTGTATACTGCTGCTGGTATGTGCCAGAAGAAACTTTGCCTGGTTGATCCTGCTGTTGATCACTTCGTTAATGCAGGTGGTATGAAAAAATTCTTTGTAAAATTTCTGCAGGGAGCGGGTACTTAGATTTACAATGGAAGCCATTTTTTCCAGTGTCCATGCTTCTTCTGGGCATTGATAAATTAAGTTTCTCAATTTGATAAATACATCCCGGTAAACAAAAGGGTCAGAGGACATGGCGTAATCATGCAGACGATGGAAAATAATGTGCATCAGTTGTTCGTTTACGTAACTGGAACTGTTGTACTGCCAGTAGTTTTCGTTGGCAACCATCTGCCAGTAAACGACATAGCAGCCAAAGTCCGGACATACGATAGGGATACCATATGGCAGGAAATATTCTGTGTAGAGAGCTTCATTGCAGTTAAAGCGGATCCAGTTATAGATCAGTTCACCGGAAGCGGCATAGTAATGGACGCGCTGACCGGGTTTATACAGGATACAGGTATATTCCGGACAATGTTCCATGACCCCGTTCACCTCTATCTTTACAGGAACTTCAAAGAGCATAATTTCGTACTCCCCCGGACCGAAAATCAGATTGTCTTCAAAACCTTCCTCTTTATGGTCTTCCATCATGGCATAAATAATTTTGATCATAATTCCTCCCCCTTTCAAAGATAATAATATATCAAAAATTATACACTAAATTGCAGAATAAATCAAGTTTGTTTCGAGATAAATCATTGAAAAAATAGGGCTTGCCATATATTATTGTAAACATATAATTATTCACATATATATCAAGAGAGTATTTCTTTTTTGCTTCTTTTGATATATAAAACACAAACTTAAACTAAAGGAGGTATTTTATGACGAGGCGAACGGGAATGCGGATAATATCCCTTTTGTCAGCTGCTGCACTGATGTGTGTCAGTGTGTTAGCACCAGGAAATGGTCAGACGGCTGAGGCGGCTAAAAAAGCTAAGCTGAAGACGAAAAAGATTTCAGTGCAAGTTGGCAAAAAGAAAAAGATTGTCATTAAAAACAAAGTTAAAAAAGCAAAATATACCTTTAAAAGCAAGAAGAAAAAGATTGCTTCTGTTACAAAAAAAGGTGTTGTAAAAGGCGTTAAGGCTGGAAAGACAACGATTGTTGTTACAGAGAAGAAAGGTAAGAAAAAACGTACTGTAGGAAAGGTTACGGTTACAGTAACAAAGAAGAAACCTGTTGTTACACAGAAACCACCTGTAACAAATCCACCGGCTCCTACGAATCCGCCAGCTCCTACGAATCTGCCGGAAATATCAAATCCGCCGGCAGGTATGACAGACCAGCCGGGAACATCGGCAGAGCCAACAGGGAATCCGCCGGCAGTATCAGAGAAACCGACGGCAAGCCCGACAGCAGAACCGCCGATTGATCCAAATGATTCAACTTATGGCGTGACATGGCCGGATCTGCCGCTGATTGAGAATTTTGAGAGCGCTGAAAATGCGGTGATCAAAAACAGTGATACAGCGGAAGGGAAAACTATTTATATGCCAAATGGAGGACTTGAAGATAGTGGCTATGCGGTGATCAAGCAGAGCCAGTGGAGCGGTCCGGTAGTATTCCTGGATAATCGTCTTGGCAAGTCAACTGTGAAGTATGTGGTTTCTGCTTACGTGAAAGCGGAAAAGGAAGAAGATAAATATAAAAAGGCGATCTTCTATGGTGGAAATACTTACGACGACAGCGCTTATCTCGCTGCAAAGTATGATACGATTGTCAGCCGCAAGCTGAATACAGAGTGAGAGCAGATTCTCAAAGTGATCACCGTTCCTGCCGGCAAATTCCGTGAAGTTCGTGTGATCTGTACGGCTGCTGATTTTGGAATTGATAAGATGGAAGCCCGGATCCTGAAAGATGGTGAGCAGGAACCAGTGATGACACCTGAGATTGAAGAACCGGCTCCGGACGATGCCCTGACTGCGACATTTACCATGACAGGAGATAAGCTTAAGCCATCGGATAAAGATGGTAATGCTTCCGGGACTTTAAAAGAGGACGGAAGTGTGGATCTGGAATCCGGCTGGAAATATTACGCCATTGCTTTCGATCATCCGGTTGATTTGTCAAAATTCTCAAGCATTCAGTTTGAGGGAAGTATATCTGGTGACTATCGTATATGCTTTAAAGATAAGGCTGGGACATTCTTTATAACCAGTCCGGATAAACCAGATGAGTGGGCCTATCCGGCGGCATTTGACGGAAAAAGCGAATGGAAATTTGACGGATCCGGTTATGCATATTATTTAATTCTTGGTACAAAAGGAAGTGAGGGACCAACCGTGAACTTTAATCTTTCTTCAATTACGTTAAAGGGCGGGGAGGCACCGGTTAATACAGACGGATTGACTGAGGCGAAGAAGCCGGTTGGAAATAATAATCCAATTGCCTCCCAGCGTTTTATGGCAGATCCATTTGCCATTGAGTATGAGGGAACTGTTTATGTATATGGAACCAATGACAGCCAGGCGATGATCATTGGTGAAGATGGAGAGATTCCAAAGAACAGTTATTCCCACGTGAAAACACTGAACTGCTATTCATCCAAAGATATGGTAAACTGGACCGATGAGGGAATCATCCAGGTGGCTGGTAAGAACGGTCCAGCAAAATGGGCCACAAACAGCTGGGCACCTGCGGTTACATATAAAAAGATCAATGGAAAAGATAAGTTCTTTATCTATTTTGCAGACAATGGAAGCGGTATTGGTGTACTTGAGGGAGACAGCCCGACAGGTCCGTGGCGTGATCCGATCGGAAAACAGCTGATCAGCCGTGAGACGCCGAACTGTGGAGGCGCTGAAGTTCCCTGGCTGTTTGACCCAGCTGTATTTGTAGATGACGACGGACAGGGTTATCTGTATTTTGGTGGAATTGGTGAAGCAAAAGACAGAGATCATCCAAAATGTGCGAGAGTAGTAAAACTTGGCGACGATATGGTAAGCCTGAAGGGTGATCCGGTTGAAATCGATGCACCGGCTATGTTTGAGGATTCTGGTATCAACAAGATCAATGGCAAATACTATTACAGCTACTGTACAAACTGGGATGGCGCAGATAAGCGTCCGGATACGAACAAGCTTGGTATTGCCAACATTGCATATATGGTAAGTGACAACCCGATGGGACCATGGTCTGAGGCAAAAGTAGTGCTGCAGAACCCAACGCACTTCTTCCCAGAGGTGCCGAGCAACGAATTTAATAACAACCATCACTGCATGCTGCAGAGAGGTGATAAGCTCTATATGTTCTATCATTCCCAGAAACCGGGAGTGGATATGGGACTGACACAGGGATACCGTACATCTGGAGTGGATATGGTGACGATCGACAAAGATGGAAACCTCACCTCTGAGATGACAACCTCTGGTGTAGAGTCAACCCTTGACTTTAATCCGTATGCTATGGTGGAGGCTGAGACTTTTGCATGGTCAGTAGGAACATCCACGATCGTAGGACCTAAGCAGGACAACAACCGCAACAACCGTGTTTTGTCTTCTATTGACTCAGGTGATTATGTTGGTCTTGAGAAAGTGGCGTTTGGCGCAGAGGGAGCACAGTCTCTTACAATGAGTATAGCGAATGCCAATGAAACAGGGACTATTGAGGTCTACATTGATGATCACACGAAAGCAGAAAATAAGGTTGGTGAGCTTACTGTCACATCAACCGGAAGTGATACTACATTTGCTGACATGTCTGTTGATTTTGCGGCTCCGATTACAGGAACACACAGACTATTCTTTGTATTCAAAGCAAAGGGTATTCTGGTTGATACATGGAGATTCAGCAAAGAAATAGTACCTGGCTCTGCCGAATAATAAATTTGTAGAATAGTATTGAGGGAGATCTTTTGGAAGAGATCTCCCTCGTTTTGTGCTTTTTGCAGGCAGAGAATAGAAATGCTTTGAAGCCAAAAAACGGGTACAGAAAAAGGGACATCCTGCCGGTGTCCCTTTGTTAAATCAGCTATTATTCAAATCAGTCTAATGTATATGGCATCAATGCTACGTGACGGGCACGTTTGATTGCTGCTGTAAGAGCACGCTGATGTTTTGCACATGTTCCGGTAATTCTTCTAGGAAGGATCTTACCTCTCTCGGACATGTATCTTTTCAGCTTGTTTGTATCTTTGTAATCGATGTAATCGTGCTCTTTGTCAGCACAAAATGCACATACTTTTTTTCTTCTGCGAGGGCCTCTTCTTCTCATTGGAGAATCTGAACCGTTTCCCTTGTTAT
>JAAVZE010000148.1 GCA_022791495.1 Eubacterium sp. | reverse complement strand
TTTTCGGACATCCATACACCATGAAAGCCGCCGCCGCCATACTCAAACATCCCAATAGAATCCAGATACTCAAATGGTGAAACATTGTACCTCTCATAACATTCATCAACCTCTCTTTTTGTTTCTGCAATATGCGTATAAACCGGTTGCTTGATGCGATTCGCCATCTTAGCAAGTTTTTCAAGAGTCTCACCTTTGGTCGTATATTCGGCATGAAAACCGATTTTAGCTGTCACCAGTGGCGAATACTCATTGAGCCGGTAAAATTCATCTTCTGTTTCTTCCACCGTACCGCCAAAGTCATTCATACTACCGCACAGTACAGTCCGAAATCCAATCTCGGCAGATGCCGCTGCGTGGCAGGCATTGTCCAGATACATGTCAAAATTCGCAGTAATGCCACTGGAGATATATTCTAACATTCCCAGCTTTGCCAGAAGTACCTGGTCTTCTTTTGTAAGCTTTGCCTCCATCGGAAACACCTTATCATAAAGCCATTCCTGCAGGGGCAGATCGTCTGCATAGGATCGCAGAAATGTCATGGCAGAATGGGTATGGGCATTCTTAAACCCTGGCATAAGCAAATTATTTTCACAGTCAATCTCCCGGTCCCAACGGATATCTGTTATTTTTTCCCCATCCGTTTTACCTATATGTGTGATCTTTCCCCTCTGCACCTGCAGCTCACCATCGATAATATCTTTCCCATCTTCCATTGTAAGTATTCGACAATTAAAAAATCGTATGTTCATATAGATCCTCCGTCTACATATCGTCAATCATAGCGCCTGTTGAAATCTTTTGCTGCTGAGGTGTATCGGAATCTGGCTGATCCACCATATCTGCTGTCATTTTACTAATAGATTTATATACTAAAAGACGGAACAAAGGCGCCATTTTCTCACCAACTTCTGTGACATCCATATGGTTCAACGGAATTTTACTGATACCACATGCCATATTGGAAATGCAGGACAGCCCACACACCCGCATGCCCATATGCCTCCCTGCCACCGCTTCAATGGCGGTGCTCATTCCCACCGCATCGCCTCCGAGTACCTGGCACATTTTGACTTCAGCGCTGGTCTCGTACTGTGGCCCTTTCATCTGCACATAGACTCCTTCCCGCAAAAGAACATTACACTCTCTCGCGGATTGACGGATAAATTCGCACAACTGGGCATCGTATATATTTTCCATAGAAGGAAAGCGTTTTCCCCATTCCTCCACATTTTCCCCGATCAACGGTGAAGGCATAAAACTGCCGATATGATCGGTAATCATCATAAAATCACCAGGACGGTACATCGTGTTCAATCCGCCGGCAGAATTGGTCAAAAATAAAATGTCCGCCCCCAGCCTGCGCATGACGCGGATCGGCAGTACCACATCACTGATCTCATATCCCTCATAAAAATGCACGCGCCCCTGCATGATCACAACCGGCGTCTTCTGAATATAACCAAAAACAAATCTTCCCTTATGCCCGTCAACGGTAGACACCGGAAATCCACTGATATCTGAATAATCAACGGCATCCACAACCTGAATCACGTCAGCCAGCGCCCCCAGACCACTTCCTAATACAATGGCTACTTTCGGTACAAAAGCTACTTTTGCCCGAATCTGCTTAAAACAAATCTCAACTTTTTCGTACACTGGATTCAAACTTTTCACTTCCTTAATCTTATAATTTGATTATTATTATTGTAACCGTTTTTTCATGGGTTGTCTATAAAAAATTGCATACTTTTTCCATCTTCTGTCACACAATGCCAGAGAAAATGCTCTTTATACAAACTCGCAGAATACCAGATTGCTGACATCCAATCCGTAATCCGTCAGATACAGCCAGGAACCCTGCTGCTTTAGCAGTCCATATTCCACCAATTTCCGTATCTGCCGTCCGTAAAAATCAAAGGCACTGACTCCAAATAAACGCTCAAATTCCATCAAATTAATTCCCCTTATTTTGCGGAGCCCTAGAAAAAAGAATTCTGACATCTGTGCTTCCCTGTCCAAAATCTCCTCGGGGACCGCTGTCCTTCTCTCCTGCCGTACCCGCTTTGTATATTCCAACGGATCATCCACGTTGCGGTAACGGATGTTCCCTACCCGGGAGCTGGCACCGACGCCAAAACCGATGTACTCCCCTCCGGACCAGTATTTTAGATTGTGGCTGCATGCAAAGCCGGCCTTTGAGTAATTCGATATTTCATACCTCTCATAGCCGTATTCAGAGAAACGCTCTTTCGTGATCCTATACATCTGGCGGTCTGTCTCCTCATCCACCGGCGGCTCTTCCTGGTAACAGTCATAAAAAGGAGTTCCCTCTTCGATGATCAGGCTGTAAGCTGAGATATGCTCTGGTTCCAGATGAAGAATCCGGTCCAGTGTCCTCCCGTAACTCTCTATGCTCTGCCCCGGAATTCCGCTCATCAGATCGATATTTATATTTTGAAAACCAGCTTCTCTGGCTTCCCAATAAGACCGCTCTGCTTCTTCATAGGAATGAATCCTCCCCAGCAGCCGCAGTTCTTTCTCTTCAGATGACTGTAGACCAAAACTGAGGCGGTTGATCCCCATGTTAAGGCAGGCGGCAAAAGTATGTCTGTCCGCCGTACCTGGATTGCACTCTATCGTAAATTCACATCCCTCCTGGATGGAAAAACGACGGTCAAGCGCTTCACAGATACGTTGCAGCTGGCCGGCAGACAGGATACTCGGTGTCCCGCCGCCGATAAAAACAGAATCCACCTGGTCAATCTCCGGAAACCAGCGGTCTGAAAGACTGATTTCCCGGACCAGATCCCGGGTATACTCCTCCCGCTCGCTCTCTCCTGCCCGCCAGGAAAGAAAATCACAATAATTACACTTTCTGACACAAAAGGGAATATGAATATAGACTCCTGCTGGACGGTTCATGTTATTTATCCTCATCCAGTTTCAGCACGCTCATAAATGCTTTCTGTGGAATCTCTACATTTCCGATCTGACGCATCCGCTTCTTTCCTTCTTTTTGTTTTTCCAGCAGCTTTTTCTTTCTGGAAATATCACCACCATAGCATTTGGCAAGCACATCCTTGCGCACTGCCTTGACGGTTTCTCTGGCAATGATTTTGTTGCCGATGGCTGCCTGGATCGGGATTTCAAACAAATGTCTCGGAATCTCACCCTTTAATTTTTCACACATTTTTCTTCCCCGCTCATAAGCTGTGCTCTCATGGACAATAAAGGAAAGAGCATCCACTTCTTCTCTATTGATTAGAATGTTTAATTTGACCAGAGTGGAAGGTTCATAGCCTTTCAATTCATAATCAAAAGAAGCATAGCCTCTGGATCTTGATTTGAGGGAATCAAAGAAATCGTAAATAATCTCGTTCAGAGGCAGAACATATTTAAGCAGCGCTCTCGTCTCTTCCATATATTCCATCCCCAGATATACCCCCCGGCGCTCCTGACACAGTGTCATAATCGCCCCTACAAATTCTGTGGTCACCATAATCTCCGCGTTGACTACCGGCTCTTCCATATGCTCAATCTCAGAGGGATCCGGAAGATTGGAAGGATTGGTCACTTCCACCATTTCTCCATTAGTCTTATAGACACGGTACACCACTCCGGGAGCTGTGGTCACCAGATCCAGATTGTACTCTCTCTCCAGTCTCTCCTGGATGACCTCCAAATGAAGCAGACCCAAAAATCCACAGCGGAATCCAAACCCAAGAGCGATGGAAGTCTCCGCTTCAAACTGGAGTGCAGCATCGTTGAGCTGCAGCTTCTCCAGCGCATCCCGGAGATCCTGATATTTGGCGCCGTCTGCCGGGTACAGACCGCAGTATACCATTGGCTGCACCTTTTTATAACCAGGCAGGGCTTCTTCACAGGGGGTTGCCGCATCCGTCACCGTATCTCCTACCTGGGTTCCTTCTACATTTTTCAGACTTGCGGTAATGTATCCCACCATACCGGCAGTCAGTTCTTCACAGGGGATAAACTGACCGGCGCCAAAGGTGCCTACCTCTACCACCTCTTCTTCCATGCCAGTGGCCATCATATGAATCCTTTTCCCCTTTTTCACCGTTCCGTCAAAGATACGGCAAAAAATAATTACTCCCTTATAAGAATCATAGATGGAATCAAAGATCAGCGCTTTCAGTGGCGCCTTCTCATCCCCCTGGGGCGCCGGGATTCTAGCTACAATCTGCTCCAGCACGTCCTCGATATTCGTCCCCATCTTCGCAGAGATCAAAGGGGCATCCTGTGCCTCAATGCCGATCACATCCTCAATCTCATTTTTTACCCTCTCCGGCTCCGCGCTGGGAAGATCTATCTTGTTAATTACCGGCATGATCTCCAGATCGTGGTCAATCGCCAGATAACAGTTTGCCAGAGTCTGCGCCTCGATGCCCTGGGCGGCATCCACAATAAGAATCGCCCCTTCACAGGCCGCAAGGCTTCTCGACACTTCATAATTAAAATCTACATGGCCTGGTGTATCGATCAGATTAAAAATATATTCCTCTCCATCTTTTGCTTTATACACGATACGAACCGTCTGGGCTTTGATCGTGATTCCCCGTTCTCTTTCCAGCTCCATATTATCCAGTACCTGTGCCTGCATCTCCCGCTCTGTCAAAAGACCCGTCTTCTCAATGATCCGGTCTGCCAGAGTGGATTTACCATGATCGATGTGGGCAACAATACAAAAGTTACGAATATTTTTTTTATTGATGGTTGACATATTTTTGTGCATTCCTTCCCTTAAAATAGAACTGACTTGAATTATATCATAAAGGAAACTTTTTTTCCACCGTAAAATTGGCAGGCGGGTTAGCCTTGCA
>JAAVZE010000147.1 GCA_022791495.1 Eubacterium sp. | reverse complement strand
TAATATCTTTTCCATAACTTCATCTTTACAGAAGCCATCAATAAAATAAAAACAAGCCGCTCGGCCACCGATCGTCACCACCCTGTAGATCAGATCGAAACTTTTGTCCACCTGAAAAAGTTCGTCGATCATTTTTTTATTTGTTTCAAAATCTTTGGAAAAAGTCTCAGACATCTATGCTGCCTCCTCTGACGATTTTGTTTTTCTGATTTATTATGACCAGCCGCAAATTAAATATACTTGTTTATGAAAAATATTGCTTTATTTGTAAAAATTCTATATAATGTAAGAAAGAGCTCAAAGGAGGAATTTGTCAGCATGAGTATTATTCAGGTGGATAAAATTAGGTGTGTAGGGTGCAATGCCTGCGTGAGGGCCTGCCCGGTGGGGGATGCCAATGTGGCAAAGATGGATGATGAGGGTAATCTTAGGATTATGATCGACGATGAAAAATGTATCAAATGTGGTGCCTGTATTCAAGCCTGTTCACACGATGCCAGAACGTTTGAGGATGACATTGAGGCATTTATGAAAGATTTAAAAAGTGGGGGAGAGATCGCTGTTATCGCGGCACCTTCCGTGAAAGTTGCCTTTGACGGAAATTGGCGCCATGCGCTGCAGTGGCTGCGCAATCAGGGGATCAAAAAGATATATGACGTATCTTTTGGGGCGGACATCTGTACCTGGGCGCATTTGAGGTATTTGAAAAAACATTCCGGTGAAAAATTGATTTCCCAGCCCTGTGCGGCAGTTGTAAATTATGTGCTCCGCCACAGACCGGAATTGATATCTCATCTGTCTCCGATACATAGCCCGATGCTTTGTCTGGCGGTATACATGCGAAAGGTCCTGAACTTTAAGGGCAGGATAGCGGCGCTTTCACCATGTATTGCGAAAATTGATGAATTCCGGGAGACAGGACTGGTAGACTATAATGTTACCATGGATCATCTGAAAAAATATTTTGACAGGGAAAATGTGAACCTTCCTGAGATTAAGATCTACAGTGAGTTTGAGTTTGACGATTACCAGGGGTTAGAGGGGGCGATCTATCCGAAGCCGGGCGGTTTGATGAACAATCTGTTGTATCATGATCCGTATATAAATGTTATCACATCCGAGGGGACGGAAAAATTGTATCGTGAACTGGACATTTATATCGAACAGGATCAACGCTGCCTGCCAGATGTATTTGATGTACTGAATTGTGAAAACGGCTGTAATGGAGGACCGGCCATCGGGGTAGATTATCAGCGTTTTGCCATGAATGACATTATGCATGATGTAGAGATGTATGCCCATAAGAAAAGGGTGTCCGAGAGAAAGAAGACCAGAAAGGGCAGTGAGGACAAGCAATTTGCAGAATTTGACAAAACTCTTTCGCTGGATGATTTTATAAGAACCTATGAAGCCCATCGGGTGGACACGCTGGAAGTATCTGAGGAGCGGATTCAGGAAGCATTTGCTGTTCTCGAAAAGCAGACACAGGTTGAGAAGCATTTTGACTGTCACGCCTGTGGTTATAATTCATGCCGTGAGATGGCGATTGCCCTTGCCAGGGGGATCAATGAAAAAGAGAACTGCCATCAGTATATGATGAACAGTATCAAGAAGGAACGCCAGAGAGTGACCGAGGTCAACAGTGAAGTTGTGGCTATGAATGAGGAGCTTATGGATATCTTTGGTGAACTGACAAAGAGCATTGAGATGGTCAAAGAACAGGCTGACTTTATTCGTGAGTCCGGTCATCGAAGTTCCGCAGAGATGACGGCAGTGGCAGAGCATATGTCAGGTCTGAATAAACTGAACCAGAATATTTCTGATTCCATACAGGACATTAACATGAATGTGGAGAAATACAACCAGATGACAGAAGATGTGGAAAGTATTGCCGGAAAGATCAACCTTCTGTCCCTGAATGCAGCCATAGAGGCGGCGAGAGCAGGCGATGCCGGCAGAGGATTTTCCGTGGTTGCCACTAACATTCGTGACTTGTCAGAGAATTCCAAGGATGCCGTGGGAAGCGCCCGGGAAAATGACGAGGGAATTCACCAGGCCATCGAAAGCATCAATAGAATTATTGACAACTTCAATGATGAGATCAAGGGACTGATGGATTCCGTGGAAGCGGCTGTGAGCCATATGGGTAATTCTTCTGAAAACAGCAGTATTATCCAGAGTTCTATGTTAGAGGTTTCCAAGACGGCACAGAAGGTTCAGGAGGTAATAGAGAAGACAAATCACATTCTTGCGGAGTGAAATTTTTGCTCATCCTGCGGTAGAGGTGATTTTGAGTGAAAAAAAGCAAGAGAAAATGACGGTTTCTGTTAGGGTGTGTCTGGAAACTGCTTTCTGCGGGCTGTGCAGAACGTAGGAATGAGTTTTCAGACACACCCTAGTTTATACGTTTACAGGAATCGTCATTTTTATATAGCTCAACGGCGTGCCGCTTGTGGTAGAGGGGTGATATGTGTATTCTTAGTATCCGCAAAGAACAGTGCCGGTTCTGACAAGGAAAGTGCTAAAGATGTTAAAAACAGCATGGGGAAGTTTAACGGTTGACAAATTAACAGCCGGCATATAAAATTAGAATGCACAAGAAATAAGAAACACTGCTTATCTTTAGAGTAATGACGCAGTGTGGCAAAAGGTGTCAGGACACCAGAAAGAGAGGAAATTATGAGCATACCGGGTGACCCCATTATTCTGCTTAGTTATACCAACACACAGCTGAGGGATCAATATGCTACATTGGAGGAATTCTGCAGGACAAATGATATTGACGAGGAAACTTTGAGGGAGAATCTTGGCAGTCTGGACTATCATTATGATGAGGTGACAAATCAGTTCATATAATATAAATGGATATTGAACATATTACATTTAAACACGAGATAAGTATAGAAGATTATAACGGGCTGAGGGGCAGCGTGGATTTTATACGCATCACACCGAAGCGTGCGGCGTGTGCCCTGGCAAATTCGCTGTATAAGATCGTAGCCATGGATGGGGAGATCCCCGTGGGCATGGCGCGGGTGGTAGGAGATGGCGGATATGTATATTTTATCTGTGATGTGATCGTGCATCCGGATTACCAGTCCAGAGGGTTGGGAAGGAAGATCATAGAACACGTGCTGGACTGGCTGGAAAGCCAGGTGGAGGAGGGAGAGACCATCATGGTCAATCTCATGTCTGCCATGAATAAGGAAAGCTTTTATAAGAAGCTTGGTTTTCATCAGAGGCCCTTTGGTAATCATGGTTCTGGCATGTCGAAGTGGATCAGCAGACAGGAAGGAAAAGGAGATGGGTGATTTTGTATGAATATAAGGACAGAGTGTCTTACAGCAGGATTGATACAGAAGGGAAGATCAAAATACATGCGGTAGTAAATGCCCTTCAGGACTGCTGCCTGTTCCACAGTGAAGAGGTGGGGCGTTCCTGTATGGATCTGCGGGAGGATGCCCATGCATGGCTTGTGAATTCCTGGAATATCGTATTTAAGAGGCGTCCTTTCATGGGGGAGGAGTTTGTGGTGCGTACCTGGCCTTACCGGTTCCGGGGGATTTTTGGCATGCGGAATTTTCTTATGGAGAGCATGGAGGGTGAGACTCTCGCCTATGCGGATTCCCAGTGGTTTTATTTTAATCACAAAACCGGGAAACCAATTCGTGCCAGCCAGGAGGAAGTAGAGCCTTTTGGAATGGGAGAGCCCTATCCCATGGAATACAAACCAAGAAAGGTTGCCTACCCGGAGGACATGGAATGTGTCGGCATGATAAAAGTATGCGAAAATCATCTGGACACCAACTGGCATGTAAACAATGGAGAATATATCCGCATCGCAGCGGACTATCTGCCAGAGGGATACCAGGTGGATGAGCTGCGGGCAGAATACCGGCTGGCAGCAAAACTTGGAGATGAGATTCACATCTATGCAAAGGAAGAAGAAAGCTGCTTTTATGTGGTGATGACAGATGCAGAGAAGTCTCCCTATGTGATCACCAGTTTTACCGGCAAAAGAAAAGTATCGTAGTCAATGAAAGGACAAGGAAACTTAAAATGAAATTAGAGGAAAAGCTGCTGGGGAGAGTCTCCAGACTTTACGTCACACGGTTTACGGCAAATGGGATTTATCTGGGCTCTTATGAACAGCCGGATTTCGGCGTACTTCTGCCGAACAACCAGGTTCCGGAAGGGGTGGAAAAAGGAGATATATTATCTGTATTTATCTACAGGGATTCGGAGGACCGTCTGATCGCGACCATGGAGAAACCCTATATTTTTCTGGGGGAGATGGCGAGACTCCGGGTAACGGATGTGACGAACATCGGCGCATTTTTGGATTGGGGACTGGCGAAAGATCTGTTTTTGCCCTTTAAAGAGCAGACACACCGGGTGAAAAAAGGAGAGGAAGTGCTGGCGGCGCTTTACATCGACAAAAGCAGCCGGCTTTGTGCGACGATGCACATCTATGAGTATCTGTCCACGGACGGCGAGTTTCAGAAAGGTGACCATGTGGAGGGGCTGGTATATCAGATTACGGATTCTTTTGGGGCATTTGTAGCGGTACAGGACAAGTATTCTGCCCTGATCCCCCACAATGAAATGAACCGGGAGCTTCATGTGGGTGACACTCTTCAGGCAAGGATCAAAGAAGTCCGGGAGGATGGCAAGCTGACACTGAGCCTGCAGGAAAAAGTAAAAGTTCAGATGGGCATGGACGCAGAAGTTATATTGGAAAAATTGGAAGCGGCGGGAGGAAGCCTGCCCTTTCATGACAAGACTTCGCCGGAGATCATTAAAAGAGAGTTCCGCATGAGTAAAAATGCCTTTAAGCGGGCGATCGGACGGTTGATGAAACAGAACCGCATCGAGATTCTTGAGGATGGGATCCGGCTTCTGTAGAACGGAAGCTGTCCAGGTCGTGTCTATTAAATACGAATTCAAAAGTTATGAGTTCCAAAAGGAATGAAGGATATCTTTCATTCCTTTTTTGTTTGTGATATCATAGGGGGTCCATTCCCTGGGAAAAAGTTCCAGATAGCTTTTCTGGGCAAAACGTTCGTCCAGCAAAAGGATCACACCTTTGTCTTTTGCCGTGCGGATTACCCTGCCGCCGGCTTGAAATACTTTGTTGATACCGGGATAGAGATAGGCATAATGAAAGCCGCTGCCCTTATGTACATCATAATAACTTTTGAATAACTCCCGCTCGTTACAGACCTGGGGCAGGCCAGTGCCCACAATGGCAGTTCCGATCAGCCGGTCCTCCTTTAGATCGATCCCCTCTCCAAAGATACCTCCCATCACGCAGAAGCCCACGAGAGTATCGGTATTTTCCGAGTCAAAGGCATTTAAAAATTCCTCTTTTTCTGATTCTGTCATGGACGGGTTCTGTACCAGGATCCTTGTATCCTCCCGCTGGTTTATCTGGTCGAGGACATGATTCAAAAAGGCATAGGAGGGGAAAAATACCATATAATTACCCTGTCTGGCTGCGGAGAATTCTTCGATGTAGCCGGCAATTTTCTTATATTCACTGGTACTCCGTCGTGAGTACCTGCTGGTGACGTCATTGGCGATGATGATCCTCCGTTGCTCACTGGTGAAGGAAGATTTGGCATATACCGCATAATCGTCCTCTGCCGTGGAGAGCTGTTCTTTGTAATAACGCACAGGCAGCAGGGTGGCGGAAAAAAGTGCGGTACCTCTGGCATAAGCAAGAGCCTCTGCCAGTCGTGCCGAGGGATCCATGCACTGGAGTTTGATGCAGAAATTCATGGATTCATCATAATCCGTATAGATCCGGTAACTGTCGTCCAGCAGATCATACATATTCAGAAAATGCCGCACATCAAAGAACAGGTTTAGTACCGTCTCCCGCTCCGGCAGATCTTTTACTTCTTTGGTAAAGAGTTCGTAGCTGTTGATCACCCGCATAAGCTGAAAACTAAAGGAGGAGATGTCCTCCAGGATCTCAAATTCATCACACTCCCGCTTCCATTCTAACATGGACTTATTGCATTTTTCCAAAGCCGCCACAAAGATCTTGATGATATATTTTACTTCCGGCGGATAATGATTGGCAGTCTCCGCATTCAGGATTCGTTTTACCTTGAGAAAATCTTCCTTGACCAGTACGGCGCTGTACATTTCCCTGGCGCGTTCTACCAGATTGTGGGCTTCGTCGATCAGGAAGATAAAACTATCCTTGTTTCCCTCTGAAAAAAAGCGCCGGAGATAAACATTGGGATCAAAGGCATAATTGTAGTCGCAGATGATACTGTCGGCAAACAGAGAAGCATCCAGGCACATTTCAAAAGGGCATACCTGATGTTTTTCTGCATAGGCAAGAATCGTATCCCGGTCCATGTTGGCCTCGTGGATCAGCATATCGTAGACGCTGTCGTTGACCCGGTCATAATGCCCTTTGGCATAGGGACAGGAGGCGGGACTGCATTCCGGGCGTCCCTCCAGAAAGCAGAGTTTCTCCTTTGCCGTAATGGTAAGATATTTAAAATTCAAATTCTGGGAGGAAAGCAGTTCAAAGCACTCCTGCGCCACCGTCCGGGTGATGGTCTTTGCTGTCAGGTAAAAGATCCGGTCTGCCAGTCCTTCACCTATTGCCTTGACCGAAGGAAAAACGGTGGAGATCGTTTTCCCGACGCCGGTAGGCGCCTGAATAAAAATCTTCTTTTTATGCTCGATGGTTTTATAGACACAGGCGGCGAGATCCCTCTGCCCTTCCCGGTAGGGGAAGGGAAATTCCAGATCCTGGATGGTGCCATTTCTTTTCTGCTTCCAATCGTACTCATAGATAGCCCAGGGCTCATAGCGGCTGATCAGATCTTCAAACCAGCTTCGTACCTCCAGACTGGTGTAGGTCTCCTTGAAACGGCGTTCTTCTTCCGACTCCAGGTGGCAGTAAGTCACTTGAACGGAGATGAATGCCGGATTTTCCCGCTCACAGATCATGTAGGCATAGCACATTGCCTGGGCTTTGTGCACCAGAACCGGCTCCTTCAGCTGGTGGATATCCATATACACGCCCTTGATCTCATCCACCATAATCTCTGATCCGTCCCGCAGTACTCCGTCAGCACGTCCCTCCACCTTTAGTTCAAAGGTGCTTCCGGACTCTTTGCTTGTTAATCTAACGCACGTAAACAAGGGCACCTCTGCCTCATATCCGATGCCCATCCGTTTTTGTATTTTTCGGTGAATCTTATTCCCCAGTGCCATAGCTTCTGTATTTTTTGTACCAAAGCCGGTAGAATTGATATCTCCCTCCCGGAAAATAAATTCTACCAGGTTGCGCACTGAAATTTTTACGGTGTTGACTTCCTTATTCATAAGATCATTATAACAAAATCTGTGGAAAATGTATAGTATGAAGGACGTAAAAATGTGCATGTACATGTCGTTCGTCGCAATCTTAACCACACCTCCCGCTCTTATATTCCCGATAAGCATAAGCCGCTGTCAGGAAAACCACCACCCCGGTAAGACAAAGGCTGAGAGCCATATTCCGGATCACTCCCACCTGGGTTAAATAGGTGGGCAGGTAGCCGATGATATGGAGCAGGATGGCAGCCGGAAAAAGAAAACGTTTCTGGATGTTTTGAATGGCGAGAAAGATCAGGATGGTCAGCGCGGTCTGAAAGATCAGCGCCAGCAGCCGCTCAGATCCCGCTGCCACATTTTCTGCCGGCGGGATCGCAATCAATTCACCGATAGCATTTCTATAATTAGTAAGGGCGTCTCCCTTCAGATCCAGCTTTGCCAGGTATTCTTCCATACCCAAAGAGTTTACCATCAAGGCTAAGATTATATTTCCCATAAACATGGAACTGCCGTATGCTATAGTCTCAAATCCGCCGTGACCGACGCCGAACATCAGGGCGTTTGCTTTGCCAGGGCGGTCTTTCATAAAGTACCGAAGTCCGGCATATTTCCCCATTTCTTCAAAAATACCGGCGGCGACAGCGCCGTAGAGAGCATACCATACTGGATGAGTAGAGCGGTTTAAAACGTCTTTAAGAGAAAACAGGTTGAACAGGAGGGCGTTCAGGATGCCCTCTGCCACAAAGGCAAAAAGGACATAAAAACCCATGCCGATAAAAAATGAGGAAAGTTTGGCTCCGGTCTTTGCGCGGAAATACCCAAGAAAAATAAAGGGAACTGCGGTGCAGAACAGTGCCACAATGATCATGCTGCTGAGGGCGGTGCCAGAGAATTTATCTGCTGCGAGTAAAGCGTTCATAATGTTATCCTTTCTGATGTGTAATTCTGTCATATATCATACCTCTCCTGCCGGAACTTGGCAAATGAATTTTCTGTAACATTTTTCTTTTGCAAAATTCTCAGAAACTTAGTATACTATAACAATGGGATGAACAATAACCAGAAAGTGAAATAGAACAGACAGATGAAACAAGGACTTTATGAAATCCTGGCAGAATACTGCCGGGCGGATATACTGCCCATGCATATGCCGGGGCACAAACGCAATCATAAATTTTGTATAGAAAACCCTTATGAACTGGATGTGACAGAGGTGCCGGGGCTGGATAACCTGCACCAGCCGGAGGGGGTGATCCGGGAGCTTATGGATCACATTGCGGAAGAATACCGCTCGGACGCTTCGTTTCTGCTGGTCAACGGCAGTACCTGCGGGATTCTGGCAGCCATCACTGCATGCTGCCGGCGCGGAGACCGGATTCTGGTGGCGAGAAACTGTCACAAAGCGGTATACAATGCCATCCGTCTTCTGGAGCTCCGGCCAGTGTATGTATACCCCTCGGCAGAGGGGGGAGAGATGGACACTCTGGGTATCGCCGGCATAATATCACCAGAGGATGTGGAAGGGGCGCTGGAGGGATATACAGATATTTCCTGTGCTGTGATCACTTCCCCTACTTATGAAGGAATTGTGTCGCCGGTGGCGGCCATCGCGGATGTGGTACATAACAGAAAGATTCCGTTGATCGTGGATGAAGCCCATGGGGCTCATTTTCACTGGCATGAAACATTTCCTGACACAGCTCTGACAGAGGGAGCTGATATTGTGATAGAAAGCCTTCATAAAACGCTTCCGGCATTAACCCAGACTGGTGTGCTTCATGCCCGCTACGGACTCGTGAAGGAAGCGTTCCTTACCTGGAGCCTTCAGACGTACCAGTCCAGCAGTCCCTCCTATCTTCTGATGGCGGGGGCGGAACGGTGTTTCTCCTATCTTCTTGGAGAGGGGAGGACAGAGATGCAGCGCTATGTGTCGGATCTGGAGTGGTTCCAGCAGAAGATGAAAGAATTGAAGGTATTGAGATTATTTAGATCCCGATGGAAAGAACCCTCTAAGCTGGTGATCGCCACCGACCGGACGCCGGTGCATGGACGGGAGCTGGCGGACAGATTAAGAGAAGTATATCGTATTGAAACAGAAATGAGCTGCGGTGATTATGTCATCGCCATGACAAGCGTAGCGGACGAGAGAAAAAGCTTTGAGAAGCTGGCTTCGGCACTGCGGGAGATCGACAGAGAGCTGGCAGCGAAACTTGACAGACAGGCATTTGGAAGCGTGAGACCGACAGATGGGAAAAAATCCTTTTGTTATGACTGGCACAGGCCGGAGTCAGGGATGTACAGTTTTGAAGCGGCGTATCTTAAAAAACGCCGGGTGCCGCTTCATGAGGCTGTCGGAGAGCTGGCAGCGGAACCAGTATATCCCTATCCGCCGGGGATACCGCTTTTGGTAGAAGGAGAGAAGATCTTAAAGGAAATGGTGGAGCTGCTGGAGCGGGCAGCCAGTCAGCAGATTTCGGTTCACGGTGTGGCAGATGGATTCATAAATGTATTAGTAAAAGAGTAATCATAAGAAAGAGAGAAGTACATGGGCAGGTTATATGTGATCATGGGAAAAAGCGCTGTGGGAAAGGATTCTTTATACTGCAGTCTGATAGATAGAAATCCCGCGTTGAAGACGGTGGTACCTTACACAACAAGACCGATCCGGACTGGAGAAGTGGAGGGGAAAGAATATTATTTTGTGACCGAGGGTGAGCTGGAGAGGATGCGGCAGCAGGGCAGGATTGTGGAGTGCCGGAGGTATTACACGGTACATGGTCCCTGGTATTATTTTACAGTGGATGACGGGCAGCTGGATTTTTCGGGAGACGAACAATATGTCATAATTTCTACGCTGGAAGGATTTGAGAAGTTGTGTGCTTTTTATGGAAGAGAGCATGTGGTGCCAGTGTACATCGAGGTAGAGGATTTTTTGCGGCTGGAGAGGGCGCTGGAGCGGGAAAAGCAGCAGCCGGATCCCTGTGTTGCAGAGCTATGCCGGCGGTTTGTGGCAGATGAGGAAGATTTTTCAGAAGACCGCCTGCGCCTCGCCGGAGTGAAAGAGCGGATTCTGAACCACGATTTTGAAGAGGCGCTGAAAAAAATAGAAGAGCTTATATGTAGAGGATAGGACTGGCAAAATAATTAAAAAAATGATATAATGTAGTTTAGAAAGGAGAGGATGAGCGGTGGATATAAAGATAGATAACGTTCAGCAGACACAGGCGGCCACGACCGCAAGGCAGACACAGAGCGCCGGGGAAGATTTTAAATTCACCCTTATGAGCTCTCTGGAGGAAGAGGGGCTTCAGGCGAGGCTTACTCTGATGATGGAAGATATAACCATGCAGGGGAAAAAGCTTGGGAAACATGTGGATGTAAGAGATATGAAGCGGTACCGCAAGCTGATCCAGGAATTTATGAATGAGATCGTGAACCGGTCCCACAAATTCAGCCGGGAAAATTTTCTGGACAGACGGGGCAGACACCGTGTATATGGAATGATCAAGCGGGTAAATGCTGCGCTGGATGAGCTGGCGCAGGAGCTGATGAAGGATGAGAAGGATCATTTGGTGATCCTGGATAAGATTGATGAGATAAGGGGTCTGCTGTTGGATATACTGACATAACTTCAATGCCAGATTCACAACATGAGTAAGTGCGGCGTTGACGGTTTGCAGCGTTGAGGTACAGGTAAGGGAAAGGGACGGTGGTTGATATGTTTTTATTTTCAGAGATTATGGGACATGAGGACATTAAAGAGCATCTTCAAATGGCGATCCGCGGGGACAAGCCATTTCACGCCTATATTTTCCAGGGGGAAGTAGGCTGCGGTAAAGAGACCATGGCGCGTACCTTTGCGGCGGGGCTGCAGTGTATGTCAGAGGAGAGCAGCAGACCTTGTGGAAGCTGTGCTTCCTGTCGGCAGATTGACTCTGGCAACCAGCCGGATGTGATCTGGGTGAACAGGGAATTGTCCAGCATTGGCGTGGATGACATCCGGGAAAAGATCAACGGCTCCATTGCGATCCGGCCATTTTCCAGTCCGTATAAGATCTATATCGTGCCAGAGGCGGACCGCATGACAGAGGCGGCACAGAATGCCCTGCTAAAGACGATCGAGGAGCCGCCGGAATACGGTATCATTATATTGCTCACCAGCAATATCAATGCACTGCTTCCAACGATACAGTCCCGGTGTCTTAAACTGGAATTCCGGCCGTTGTCAACAGCGACCGTGGAAAAGTATCTGATGGACAAATACAACGTTGTGGATTACCGGGCGAGAACCAGTGCGATCTTTGCCCAGGGAAATCTCGGCAAGGCGATACGATACATAGAATCCGAGGACTTTGAAGAGAAAAAGGACAAGGTTCTGCGGATTCTGAAAAATATTCAGAATATGGATGTTTCTGAGATGCTGGAGATCATCCGTGAGATTGGTGAGGATAAGGATCATATTAAGGATTACATTGATCTTATGATCTTGTGGTATCGGGATGTGTTGGTGTTTAAAGCTACAAAAAACATGAACCAGCTTATATTTCAAAGTGAGTTCAGGGCGATCTCATCGGAGGCAAATCAGAGAGATTATGAAAAAATAGAAGAAATTCTTATGGCATTTGATAAGGCAAAGCTGCGTCTGAAGGCAAATGTGAATTTTGAGGTTGCCATGGAGCTTATGCTGCTGGCCCTCAAACAATAGCGGGCGGACCAGTTTAGAAGAGAATGCCCAATAAAAGAAAGCGAAAGGCAGGATAATACATTGAAAACGATAATAGGTGTCAGGTTTCGTCAGGCAGGAAAGATTTATTACTTTGATCCCGGCGAAAATAAAGATATAAAGCGGGATACTCACGTTATTGTGGAGACGGCAAAGGGAGTTGAGTATGGAACCGTAGTACTGCCTCCCACAGAGATGCCAGAGGAAAAGATTGTGGCACCGCTAAAGGGGATCATCCGTCTTGCAACGGAGGAAGACGATGAGAGCGAGAGAAAAAACAGGGAGAAGGAAGAAGAAGCATTTGGAATCTGTCTCGAAAAAATTGCAAAGCATGGGTTGGAAATGAAGCTGATTGCTGCAGAATACACTTTTGATAAAAACAAGCTGCTGTTTTATTTTACAGCGGACGGAAGAATTGACTTCAGGGAACTTGTTAAGGATCTCGCCTCTGTGTTCCGTACAAGGATTGAGCTGCGTCAGATCGGCGTGAGGGATGAGACAAAGCTGCGGGGCGGCATTGGCATCTGCGGCAGGGCATTGTGCTGTCACACGTATTTGTCTGAGTTTGCGCCAGTTTCCATTAAGATGGCGAAGGAGCAGAACCTGTCCCTGAATCCCACAAAGATTTCAGGCGTGTGTGGCAGGCTTATGTGCTGTCTGAAAAATGAAGAAGAGGCATATGAGGAGCTGAACAGTCACCTGCCTAATGTGGGAAGTCACGTGAAGACGCCAGAAGGGCTTCCGGGAGAGGTTCAGAGTGTCAGTGTGCTCAAACAGAAGGTAAAGGTCATCGTTACATTGGATAATGATGAAAAAGAGGTGAGAGAGTACCAGGTTTCCGATCTCAAGTTCAGGCGTGAGCGCAGGCGCGATAACCGCGGCGGAGAAAATGACCGGGAACTCAAAGAACTGGAAGCGATGGAGAAAAAGGAAGGTAAGTCAAAGATCTGATGATACAAGATGATAAAGATATATCTTTCCGCGGGGAAGAAATTCTGCGGGAGGGGGAGCGGCTGGATGATCTGCAGCGGGACGGTTTGATGTTGATCCAGAATCCGGAATGGTTCTGTTTCGGCATGGATGCCGTGCTTCTTACGGGATTTGCCAGGATCGGAAAGGGATGCCGCAGCATTGACCTGGGAAGCGGAAATGGTGTCATCCCCATTCTCCTCTCTGCTAAGACGGAAGGAGCATATTTTGAAGGGCTGGAGATACAGGCGGATATTGCAGACATGGCGAGGCGCAGTATCCGCTTTAACGGTCTGGAAGACCGGGTTCATATGACCACTGGTGATATAAGGGAGGCATCTTCGTATTACGGAGCGGCTTCCTTTGATGTTGTTACCACAAATCCACCTTATATGATTCATTCTCATGGATTGACCAATGAGGCGTCCCACAAGGCAGTAGCCAGGCATGAATTAAAGTGTTCCCTGGAGGACGTGGTAAGAGAGAGTGCCAGGCTGTTAAAACCAGGAGGGCATTTTTTTATGGTGCATCGTCCTTTTCGGCTCAGCGAGATCATTACGGTGATGACGGCCCACAAATTGGAGCCTAAGAGGCTGCGGCTGGTCTATCCCTATGTTGACAGGGAACCAAATATGCTTCTGGTCGAGGGGGTTCGTGGCGGAAATTCCGGTATGGTAGTGGAAAAGCCCCTTATCGTTTATGAGAGTGTTAATGCGTACACAGAAGAAGTGCGGGCGCTGTATTGACAGGGGAGAGACAGAGGAGGAGAAAGAATTATGGGAACGTTATATCTATGTGCTACCCCCATCGGTAATCTGGAAGACATTACCCTGCGGGTACTACGGACCTTAAAAGAGGTGGATCTCATCGCTGCCGAGGACACCAGACAGACGATGAAACTGCTCAATCATTTTGAAATAAAGACACCCATTGTAAGTTATCACGAGCACAATAAATATCAGAAGACACCGGTGCTGGTGAGGGAACTTCTGGAGGGAAAAAACATCGCACTGGTAACCGATGCGGGAACCCCGGCGATATCCGATCCGGGTGCTGAGCTTGCGTTGGCGGCATACGAAACGGGGGCAGAAGTCACATCCCTGCCAGGGGCATCAGCAGTTATCACGGCGCTCACCCTGTCCGGGCTCAACACCCGGAGTTTTGCTTTTGAGGGCTTTCTCCCCCAGGAAAAAAAAGAGCGTGCCAGGGTGCTTGAACGTTTAAAGAACAACACGTATACCACCGTATTTTACGAAGCACCACATCGGCTTATAAAGACACTGGAGCTGGTGGCGCAGGTAATTCCTCCAGAGAGGAAGATCGCAGTGTGCCGGGAGCTCACCAAGCGCCATGAGACGGTGCTGCAGTGTAGTCTCGCCGAAGCGGTACAGTATTTTCTGGAAAATGAACCACGGGGGGAATTTGTATTTGTCCTGGAGGGAGCCGATGCGGTTGTCCTGGAACAGCAGGAACAGAAAAAGTGGGAAGATATTCCTCTTGAAGAACATATGGAACAATATTTATCCCAGGGAATGGACCGCAAAGAAGCTATGAAGGCGGTAGCAAAAGATCGGGGAATGACAAAAAACCAAGTATATAAGAGGCTTTTAAAATAGCCAGACAAAATAGCCAGACGGCATCAATTGAATTCCGTTTCAAATTGATGCCGTCTGTTTATGGAATAAAAAAATTTGGGCAAAAGGAAAGGCAGGAGTCTAGGGGGGCTCCTGCCACACTAAAGGGATATATGATTAAATTAACCCAGCTAGCTTAGATAATTCTTTGATAGACTTTTTGGAAACAAGCTTTCCGTGATATTCTATCAAATCGTCTTCTGCGCCTGTAAAAATATCAGCAGGTGCATATTTTGCTAAAATAATCTTATTGTCTTCTGTATAAATCTCTAATGACTCCCTATCTCCGATCCCGAGTGAACGCCTAAGTTCAATAGGAATCGTTATACGACCT
>JAAVZE010000146.1 GCA_022791495.1 Eubacterium sp. | reverse complement strand
TTATGGATTGTTACTAATGATTCCTCTAATAATTCTCCAAAACTTCTTTCTTCTGACATGCCTCTAGAACCTCCTGAATAATGTTTTTTGGGGTGGATGCCCCCGCAGTAATACCTAGGCTTTCAGACGACCGGACGCATTTCATGTCCAGATCTTCCAGTGTCTGTATAAAATAAGTGCTCTCACACTGATTTTTACTGATTTCATATAGTTTTCTGGAATTTGAACTGTTCTTTCCGCCAATCACAATCATGGCATCGGAACAGGCCGCAAGTTCCTGTGCCTCTTTCTGTCTCTCTGCCGTCGCATTGCATATAGTATTCACAGCAATTATATCATAACCTTTTTTTGAGATAATTTCAACTAAATCTTTAAATTTTTTGTAATTAAATGTCGTCTGTGCTACAACACACACCTTTTTTCCATGATTCTGAGGTTCATAGGAAGATATTTCCTGCTCTGTTTCCAGCACTGTCCCACGTCCCAGACACCATCCCAGAATCCCCTGTACTTCTGGATGTTCCCTGCTTCCTATGATGACAATGTCATACCCTTTTGCTGCATGTTTTCTGACCGTATCATGAATCTTCTTTACAAAAGGACAGGTAGAGTCCACAATCTCACACTTTTTTTCCTCCAGAAGCCTGTAGACAGCTTCGGAGACGCCATGGGAACGAATCACCACCGTGGAGCCGGATAATTCATCCAGATCCTCCCCCATTTTCTCCAAATCCTGTTCGCTGATCACCTTCACACCCTTTTTTTCCAGGTCAGACACAACTTCCTCATTATGGATGATTGGTCCAAGGGTATAGACCTGCTTTCCCTTTTGTGCCTCCGTATAAACCATCTCCACAGCTCTTTTCACCCCAAAGCAAAACCCGGCTGTTTTTGCCAGTGTTACCTTCATACGCTCTTCTTCCCTTCTGCAAGAGTAACAATCTTTTCTACCACCGCATCGATAGTCATATCCGATGAATCCAGATATACCGCATCTTCTGCCTGTTTTAATGGGGAGATTTCACGGTTCATATCCTGTTTATCCCGAAGAATAATGTCCTCTTCAATCTTCTTCCGGTCACAGTCTACTCCCTTTTCCTGAAGTTCTTTGTATCTTCTGTCCGCCCGTACCGCAGAACTTGCTGTCAGATAGATCTTCAATTCTGCATCCGGCAAAACCACAGTACCGATATCCCTTCCATCCATGATCACATCTGTACTGGCTGCCATCTGGCGCTGAAGGGCTACCAGTTTTTCCCTGACAACTTCGTGGGCAGCGACCACAGAAGCCTGATTTCCTACCTCCTCGCCGCGGATCTCCTTGGATACATTTACCTCGTTGAGAAAAATCTGCTGCTCGCCGTCTTCATAGGCAATACGGATTTCGATCTCCCCACAATGTTCCGCCACCGCCTTTTCTTCCCCCGTATCGATTCCATGTTTCAAAAAATAATAAGCCATCGTCCGATACATGGCTCCCGTATCGATATACACAAAAGATAATTTTTTTGCTGTCAGCTTAGCGATGGTACTTTTTCCTGCCCCGGCAGGTCCGTCAATTGCTATATTCATTGTCTCTCTCCATTCTGTCTTGTTCTTCTTCGTTCTTTCTCAATTTATCCCACTTGGTGTCCAATACCCGTTCCGCGGCACTTTCCCCCGCCGCATAACCGGTAGACCATGCGATCTGAAGATTAAATCCACCCGTCAATGCATCCACATCCAACACCTCCCCCGCAAAATACAGACCCTGGATCTGTTTGCTCTCCATCGTGGCAGGATTAACCTCACGGACATCGACGCCGCCTTTGGTGATAATCGCCTCGTTCCATCCCCGAAGGGATTCGATCGGGAATACCATTCCTTTTATGACATCAACCAGCTTATTCCGTTCTTCCCTAGTCACCTGATTCACTGCCTTCTCACCGCTCAGACCACTTATTTTCAGGACTACTGGAATCATACTCCGGGGAAGAAGTCCTCCCAGTGAATTTTTAAAGCTCACATTGGGATTTGACTCAAAATCCCTCAGAATCCGCTTGTGAAGTTTTTCTTTGGAGAGCGCCGGCTTACAGTCGAGTTCAGCATAGACCTGTTCTGACGCTAGGACGCTGCCGATGCGGCTTGAGGCTGAGAGTACGATCGGTCCTGTGATCCCAAAATGAGTGAACATCATTTCTCCAAATTCCCGGTACAGCTCCTTTTTCTTCCCATCAGCCTTCCTCGTATAGAAAGACATCTCAACATTTTTCATGGACAACCCCTGCATCTGCGCTGGCTCTTCTCCTACAATATTCATTGGTACCAGCGACGGCAGACATCTGATTACATTGTGGCCAGTCTGTGTCGCCAGCAGATAACCGTCCCCTTCAGAACCGGTAGAGGGATAGGAACTGCCCCCCGCCGCTACGATCACCTGACTGGCAGTGATCTCCCTGCCACCGGCAAGCCTCACACCTTTTACAGTTTGAATGGCATCGCGGTCACATAATATTGTTTTTACCCGGCTATGAAAGAGAAACTCCACACCGCACTTCTGACACGCCTCAGAAAGCGCCCGGATCACATCCGAAGATTTGTCCGATACCGGGAAGACACGGTTTCCCCGCTCGCTCTTTAACGGAAGACCCTCTTTTTCAAAAAAAGCGATGACATCCTCATTTGTAAAGCGGTAAAAGCTACTGTACATAAACTTCCGATTGGTCATCACATTCTGAAACAACTCATCCATATCACAGGCATTGGTGATATTGCACCTGCCCTTTCCAGTTATATATATTTTTTTCCCTGGCTTCTCATTCCTTTCAACAATGCAGACCCTGCACCCCCGTCTGCCTGCAGCGACCGCTGCCATCATTCCGGCCGCACCGGCACCAATGACCACTATATCATAATCTTTCATTCGTTCTATCCTCTTTATCTCAAACTACCTGGAGCTGTACACCTCATCCTCTTCAAAATTGAAATTATCGGACCGATAGGCTCCCTTTTCGCCGCGAAAAACCACTTCATCAATATACGGAATGTTGTCCAGAATGCTGTTGGAAATACAGTCAAGTATCATGGTTTCAAAATTTTTGGAACATTTTTTGACCGGCGCATAGTCCTCATTAAAGGTAATAAAAATACGCGATTTTTCAATGTCTATCTCCGTCACCTCAACCTTTTCATCCAGGTTCCGGATCACCTCATCCATTATAAATGCTGGTGTAATACGGCTTCCACCTACAGGAATCTGTAACGGTACCAGTTCCTCCTGGATGCTGTCGATGGTATATATAAACAATGTATTGACCGTACTCACGCTGCCAGAAGATACTCCCATAATCCGGTTATCGTTGGCAGAGAGGATATCCTCCTCGGTCAGATCCATCTCATCCTCCTCCGGTTTAAACATACTGCACCCAATACCTCCGAATGCGATCAGCACAAGACACAAAAAAAGTATGATTTTTTTCAATCAACTCACTCCTTCAAACATTTTTTTGCAAGAGTCAGTGCTGTCTCTACCGAAGCATTTCTGATTTCCATCCGGTTTCCTTTAAACACATGTCTTTCTACAACAGTCTTGCCATAACAGCAGCATCCGATATAAACAAGTCCTACCGGTTTTTCCGGCGTACCACCATCCGGTCCCGCTATTCCTGTGACACTGAGCGCCACCTCGGCCTTTGCCGCCTTTGCCGCCCCCCGCGCCATCTGCTCTGCAGTCTCCGGGCTCACAGCCCCCACGCTGTCCAGTGTCTCCTGTTCCACTCCAAGAAGATCCCTTTTCGCCTCATTGGAGTAGGTGACAAAGCTCTGGTTAAACACGGAAGAGGCACCTCCGACATTTACGATTCTGCCCGAGACCAGCCCCCCAGTACATGACTCTGCTGTTGTAATGCTAGCATGTCTTTTTGTCAATTCCTTGACAAGCCACTCTTCCAGAGTCTCCATATTACGCACCTCCTAGTGAGAGAAAAACAAAATTTATGATACATCCGATAGAACAGCCCGGTTTTTATAAATATAATCCACCAGTGAGATCACAGTCAGCACCAGTGCCGCGTAGATCAGTATCTGTTCCAGCAGGGCAAATAGCGGATGTTTGAAATCGAAGATCAATACAATCGCCATAATCATCTGTACAGTTGTCTTTACCTTGGCCCAGTAACTCGCCGCAATAACAACCCCTTTTTCCGCTGCCACCAGGCGGAATCCGCTGATAATAAATTCCCGCCCGATAATTACAATGACAACCCACACAGGCATCGGACTATCTGCTTCTGCCAGAAAACAGATCAGCGCCGAGCATACCAGGATCTTATCTGCCAGGGGATCCATAAACTTGCCAAAGGTAGTGACCTGATTATATTTTCTCGCAATGTACCCATCAAAAAAATCCGTGACACAGGCTAGTATAAATACCCCCGCCGCAATATAATCTGAATACGGAAATGCCTGCCATAGCATAAACAGGATAAATACCGGAATCATAATGACCCGGAGTATCGTCAGTCTGTTTGGCACATTCATCGTCTAGTCCTCCTCACTGCATAACATTCCAATTAGATCATAGCCGCTGGCATCCGTTACCTCCAGCTCTACCATGGTCCCTGAAAGGATCTCAGCGGATGAATGAAAAAATACACATCCGTCGATCTCCGGCGTATCCCGGTACGTTCTCGCTACATAGACCTCTTCTTCTGGCAGATAGCCATCCACCAGCGCCAGGATCCTTCTACCCACCATATTCTCATTGGCTTCAAAGATCACCTGCTGCTGCGTCTCCATAATCTCATCCGCCCACCGCCTCTTCACTTCTTCCTCCAGCTGTCCCTCAAACCCGGCAGCTCTCGTTCCCTCCTCAGGGGAATATGGAAACACGCCAAGACGGTCAAATCGCATCGCCTTTACAAATTCTACACATTCTTCATGCTGTTCTTCTGTCTCCCCAGGGAATCCGCTGATCAATGTAGTTCTCAGCGCAATGTCCGGGATCATTTTCCGCAGCATCCTGATCTTTTCCATAAGCTGTTCTTTGTTGGTGTGTCTTCCCATCTTTTTTAAGATTTCATCATTACAATGCTGTATCGGAAGGTCGAGATAATGACAGACCTTTTTATTCTTTCTGATCTCTTCAGCAAGCTCTTCTGTGATCTCTTCCGGATAGCAGTACAGGATACGGATCCACCTGACCGCCTCGATTTGTGCCAGGCGCTCCAGAAGTTCCGGAAGTCTCTTCTCACCATACAGATCCACTCCATACAACGTGGTCTCCTGTGCCACCAGGATCAGTTCTTTAACGCCACCGGCAGTAAGCTTTACCGCTTCTTCTATCAGTTCTTCCATAGGTACGCTGCGATACCGCCCCCTCATGGAAGGGATGGCACAGTAAGAGCAGTTTTTACTGCAGCCCTCACCTATTTTCAGATAACCCACATGCCCGGCGCCGGACCGGATCCGGTCCGTAAGTCCCGAAGGAATATAAGAAAGCTCTTTCATGCTGACAGCCGTCTGGCCTGTCAGAGTCTGCTCTACCACCTGCGCCACCGTATCATAGGCTGTAGTCCCAACGATACCGTCGATCTCCGGCATTTCTTTCTGGATCTCATCTTTGTAGCGTTCTGCCAGACACCCTGCCGCGATAAGTACCCTGCAGGTTCCTTTCTTCTTATACTCCGCCATTTCCAGAAGAGTCTCGATGCTCTCCTGCTTAGCGTCGTGGATAAAAGCACAGGTATTGACCACGATCACATCGGCATGCTCCGGCTCCTGCGCCAGGCGGTATCCCGCATGATCTAATATTGCCAGCATCTTTTCGCTGTCCACCAGATTCTTGTCACAGCCAAGTGATACGAAATATATATCTATCATTTACTGTATTCCTTTCGCCTCAACACAGTTATTCATAAGCATGGCGATGGTCATCGGGCCTACACCTCCGGGAACCGGGGTAATTGCGGAAGCAATCGGCTCAACCTCTTCAAAATTCACGTCTCCGCAGAGCTTATTGTCTGCACCTCTGTGAATTCCCACATCAATAACAACAGCGCCCTCTTTTACATATTCTTTCGTAATAAATCCTGGCTTCCCGATGGCCACGATAAGTATATCGGCACGTCTGGTCACCTCTTTTAAATCCTTTGTACGGGAATGGCAGACAGTGACAGTGGCATTTTCACGAAGCATAAGAAGCGCCATTGGCTTCCCTACGATATTACTCCTGCCCACAATAACACATTCTTTTCCCTCGATCTCCACACCGGAACGCTTCAAAAGCTGTATGACACCCGCCGGCGTACAGGAGACAAATCCTGGCTGACCGATGCTGAGGGCTCCCACACTCTGGGGATGAAAACCATCCACATCCTTTTTCGGAGAGATCGTCTGGATCACCTTATCCTCGTCCATATGTGCCGGAAGGGGCAGCTGGACAAGAATTCCGTCCACATCTTCTCTATCATTCAGCTCCCTGACCAGATCCAGAAGCTCTTCCTCTTTTGTTTCCTCCGGAAGCTCAAAAGCAAGAGAACGAATTCCGATGTACTCGCATGCCTTCTTCTTGTTTCCCACATAAACAGTGGAAGCCGGATCACTGCCGACCTGGATCACTGCCAGTGTGGCCTCGATCTTTTCTTTTTTCACCCGTTCCCTGAGCTCATCCTTTACCATCTGCGAGATTGCCTTGCCATCAATTCGTGTAGCCATAATTTTCCTTTTCCTCCATTTCTATCCTTTCGGTTCCATCTTATGTATTCGCAGAACCGCCTTACACTATACCTGTCAAGTTATGAATTTTCAACGATCCGGTCTCTCAGCGACTGCATATGATAATCAGTGCGGTTGATCACATCCGCACAGGCACGCAGTTCGTACATAATATTTTCCGCATCATCAATATCTTTTTTATATTTGAGCTGATGTTCCAGACTCGCCCAAAAGTCCATAGCTATAGTCCGGATCTGTACTTCCACCCGCATCAGCTCCTTATGGTCAGAAAAGAAAACCGGAACCTCCACGATCAGATGAAGGCTTCGATACCCGTTCATCTTTGGATTTTTAATGTAATCCTTTCGCTTGATCAACTCGATATCATCCTGTGCTGTCAGCATATCTGCCACTTTGTATATGTCATCAATAAATGCGCAGATCACCCTTACCCCCGCTACATCCGACAGAACATCCATGGCGGATTCCACCGTCACGGGACATCCTTTCCGTTTCAATTTGGACGCTATGCTTGTGGGCTGCTTGATCCTGGATTTAATGAACTCAATAGGATTTCGTTTTCTTGTAATCGACAGCTCATCATTCAGCACCTGAAGTTTCGTTTTTACTTCCTTTATCGCACAGCTGTACATCATCATCATTTCCCGGAATTTCATTTCCTGGTCAATAAAAACATGGGATTCATCCATGGGAATATGAATCTGTCTCAACATCGATGTATCCAATTCCTGTTCCAACATCGTATCTTACTCCTTCTCCAACGAAAAACAGCTTCCGCCTTTTTCTGTAATCAAATAAACATACTATTTTAATTTTATAAGAAAATGCATATAAAGTCAAATAATTCTTTACTTTTTAACTTCGGCAACGTATACTGTAACCGTGCCAGGACACACACACCGCACAGACGAAAATATGAGGAAAGAAGGGATCCCATGTTCAGATTGTGGGCAAAGGAATTTCGTTCCAACCGCATGCTCCGGGATATGGTAGTGGAAAATGCCTCACCGGATCTGACCCGTACCAAAAAAATATTTGGCGCCTTGGATGAAATCTGCTATGCATTTGATCTTTCAAAACCCATCTGGCTGGAACATAATATTGCTGAATTTAAGCGTATCGATAAGACCCGGTTTACCAGTGACAATTTTATCGAAACCATCGATTTTGATTTTCTGGAAATTCAAATAATAGAAGAAGATTAAATGAATATTTTTCCAGTCTTCTGGCTATACTTCTGTAAAAGAGCTTCCGGATCTGGCACAGAACACTGGCTTTTTCCCGGAATCTCTAAGATATCAGCAGGAAGGAGACCATATAATGAAGGCTGTTGTAGATGAAGATACATGTATTGCCTGCGGTTTATGCGTCGGTACATGTGAAACGGTATTTGCTTTTAATGATGATGGAAAAGCCTCTTCCCAGGTGGATGAAATTCCGCCAGAATGTGAGGCGGATGCCCAGACGGCAAGAGACGGCTGTCCGGTGGATGCAATCTCGATCCATTAAAGCAAAAAGAGATACAGCGCCTTTGAGTACAACTCAAATCTGCCGTATCTCTTTTTTTCTATTTTCCTTCCTGACATATCAAATCATGTCCGCCAGATCTGGAAATATACCGATGCTCCGTTTCAGAATCCCCTGCATGTACGCAATAGTGATGCCATAGTTGGTAAAAGGTATCTTCTGGTCCACCGCACATTTCATCCGGTATCTTACCTCCCTTTCGTTGAGCATACAGCCACCGCAGTGGATCACCAGCGAATAGGGAGACAGATCTTCCGGAAATTCTCTGCCCGCACTGAGTTCGATCTTCAGATCCTTTCCCGTATATTTTCTGAGCCATCTGGGAATCTTCACGCTCCCGATATCATCACACTGCCTGTGGTGGGTACATCCTTCGGATATAAGCACTTTGTCTCCATTTTCCAGGGATTCCACAGCTGACACTCCTTTTACCGCCGTTTCCAGATATCCTTTATAACGCGCCATCAGAATAGAAAAAGAAGTCAGCGGTATTTCCTCCGGAACATCTGCGGAAACACTGGCAAAAACCTGGCTGTCGGTGATCACAAGAGCTGGTCTCTTTCCCATCTGTTCCAGTGTCTGCTTCAGCCCGGTTTCTTTCACTGCCAGCACGGTGGCATCTGCTTCCAGCAGATCACGGATGGTCTGCTGCTGTGGCAGGATCAGTCTGCCTTTCGGAGCGGCCGAATCAATGGGCACCACCAGCACCACAAAGTCCGACGGCTGCACCAGATCCCCCACGATCCTTCCCCGCATCGCATTTGTAGGCGCTATTTTCCCAATTCTTTCCCTGCATTCATGAATCCCGGTTTTTGTGACCGCACTGATGTACATCTCATGCTCCCCTGCTTCCGGAATCTCCTGCAGCAGATCTGATTTATTATTCAGAATAAGATATGGAATATTCTTCTCCTTAAACAGCATAATCAGCTGATAATCAGTCTCCTTCATGCCCACTGTGGCGTCCAACACCAGAAGAGCAATATCTGTCCGGTTCAAAATGCTCCTGGTCTTCCGTATCCGAAGCTCCCCCAGCTCTCCCACATCATCAAATCCCGGTGTATCAATGATCATCACAGGCCCTAAAGGCAATATTTCCATCGCTTTCATCACCGGATCCGTCGTAGTTCCCAGCGTATCCGAAACCACTGCCAGCTCCTGCCCTGTTATGGCATTTACCACACTGGATTTGCCTGCATTCCGACAGCCAAAAAAACCAATGTGTATCCGCTCTGCAGATGGTGTATCGTTTAGTCCCATAAGTTTCTCCTTTCTGTCAAAAAACTAAGTTTTTGATATTATGATGCTAGGGTTAAAAGGTCAAATTGCCTTTCATGCTTGCATGAAAAATAAGTTCTGGCGAACTTATTCGCATTTGATCTTGGAACCCGCCAATGTTTGAAGGATTGCGGGAGTTGTGAAACAACGGAGCAATCCGTAGCATCCGTTGAGGGCAAAGTACCTTTTGGCCCCAACATCATATTATATCTCTTTTTCTTTCATTCTGCAACTTCTTGCATCTTTCTGCATTTCATACTATACTTACTATAAAAGTTATGGGCATTGTCAAGACAAGACGATATAAGTACGCAGGGCGGCAGCCCGAAAGTACAAATACCGGCAACGATTACTTAATAAGGAGTTTAACATGGAATCTAACAATATACTTTATCTGCCCTCTCCCGTCGGAACATTGAGGCTGGAAGCAGACCAGCACGGAATCTGCCTTCTTGCCTTTTGTCATACAGATGTTGAATATCCGGAGTCCCCTGCTTCTCCTTTGTTGACAGAGGCAAAAAGGCAGCTGGATGAGTATTTTGCCGGAAAGCGAGAGATCTTTTCCCTCCCTCTTTCTTTTCAGGGAACCGCCTTTCAAATCCGGGTTTGGGAAGCCCTTCAGAGGATTCCCTATGGAGAAACATGGTATTATGGACAGCTGGCGGAGGCAGTGGGTAATCCCAGGGCATGCCGCGCTGTGGGGATGGCGAATCACCGCAATCCTCTGCCGATCTTGATTCCCTGCCACCGTGTGATTGGCAAGAATGGCAGCCTCACCGGCTACGGAGGCGGTCTGCATATCAAAGAAAAATTGCTGGCACTGGAACAAAGAATGCGGAAAGAGAATGGAGAAAAAAACGATGAATAAAAAAGAAATCGCAGAGATCAAAAAGTTATTTAAGAAAGATGATAATGGCATTACAAGAATTTGTGGCTGTTACGTAGACGCCGAAAAAAATAAGCGCCTTGAATTAAGAGAGGCATTTTATTCCCTGCCGGAAGAAGAAATGTTCAAATACGTGGAAATTTTCCGCAAAACCCTCTCCGGCACTCTGGGAAAGAATCTAATGAATATGGAATTTCCTTCAGAGGAAGAAACCAGTGAAGAGGGGAAACAGAAATTTTTGATGGAGCTTCTGCAGAGCGGTCTGCAGAACAATGAACTTCTGGACAAATTTTATGACATGGTCATCCAAACCTACGATTATGATGGCAGTTATCTTATCATACTGATCCATGATGCTTACGACATCCCTTCTGTAACTGCCGACGGCAATACGATCCTGGGGGACAGTGACAATGGGCTTCCTGCTATCGATGCCTCTGATTATGTATACAATTTTATATTATGCAGTATCTGCCCTGTAAAATTGTCCAAGGCAGGTCTGTGCTACAACCCGGAAAAAAACAGTATTGAAGACTGTATGCGGGACTGGCTTGTACAGCCGCCGGAAAATGGGTTTTTATTTCCCGCCTTTAACGACCGCAATACCGATATACATAATCTTCTTTATTTTGCCAGGAATGCAGACGTAATGGATATCGATTTTTCTTATGACCTGCTGGGCTGTACTTTTCCGATCCCGGCAAAGGAACAGCGGGAGACATTTACCACCATCGTTGAAGAGTCTCTCGGTACCTCCTGTGACTATGAAGTAGTGAGAAACATACACGAAAATCTAAATGAGATGATCACAGAGAACAAAGAAAATCCGGAACCTCTGGAATTAGACCGGGAAGACGTGAAAAAACTACTGACAGCCAGTGGCGTTCCAGAGGAAAAAATGGAGACATTTGAAGAAAAATTCACAGAAAATGTAGGAGAAGACCACAAACTGGTAGCTGACAACATTGCCAATGTTAGAAAATTTGAGTTAAAAACCCCAGACATAACGATTCAGGTCAATCCGGGACGGACGGATCTTATCGACACAAGGATCATTGATGGCATCCCCTGTATCGTCATTGAATGCAATGACCAGGTGGAGGTCAATGGAATCCGTGTGGCGAATCCGCAATAATTTCCCTTTTTCAACACTGAAGTCAACATGTAATGCACACTTTATTCAACACATGTAAGGCAGATAAAGTGTGCATTATACATATCAATTTTTTTCTATCAGATTTTTATATCCAGACCTTCGTCTATTATAATCGTATCAATAAGCTGCTGTACCTCTTCCCGGATTTCAGGCGTTTCTATCTCTTTCGTTTTTGTCTCTTGATTTTTTTCCTTCTCTTTTGCCTCTTCAGCCTTTTTCTCTAACTGTTCCTCGAGTTTTTCTGCCTTTTCACTGGCTTTTTTACGGGTTTTCTCAATGTGTTTCTCAGTGTTTTTCTTTGTCTCTTCCCGGATTTTTTTATTCAGCCTGTCATCGCGGCGCGTATAGGCAAAATGATAATGATTGCCCTCTTCATCCACATACCAGTGGCTGGTCCGCTCCACAACACCGCCAAGGGAATTGTAATATGCATTTGCCGTTCGTTCTGCCCGCTCAATATCTTTTAATTTTTGTGTATACTGTGCCGCCGCTTCTGGATCCTTCTGCATTTTCTCCAGAAGTTTTGGGTTTACCGTAATGACCCCCGCCCTTTTATCCTTCTTCATGCTAAGGGCAGAGCCAATCTCCAGCTTCGTATATGGCACCTGGTTCTGTAAGCTTCTAAGATATTCCTCGTTATCTGTTCCCTCCGTCTTCTCCATTATGCTTCCAGATGTTCTGTGAACATCGCCCGCCCTTTTCTGCCCGGAAGCCTCTGCATCCTTTTTTTGCATCACAGAGACGCTCTCATACACATTGCTATAAGTTCCTATACTTGAAACAGCCATAATATTCCTCCATTCCGAGAACATTTACGTTCTCTGTTACAAACATACTGCCGTCGGTGCGCACCACCATGAATAAAGATCAGACCCACTTAAAAAGAAGTGTAAGGAATCTGGTATCATTGTTCTGGTAGGAAAGCCTCAACAGCCCGTCCCCTTGCTTTTTATCTACATACACGGCATTCCCGCCGCCACCGATCCCCGGCATTTTGATAAAACCTCCGAATAAAATAGAATAAGAATCCAAATGAATTTCCTGTTCCTCAAAAATGTGGTTCATTGCTTTCTGATCTACCTTCACCTCATCTTTGCCGATTTCAATGGCACAATGCAGGGCAGTTTTATTACTGATCTCCACAAATTTATTCTCATCACTGAGAATCAAAATCTCATTATCTTCCGTATAATTCGGATAAGAATTCCCATGGATCAGACAAAACAACCCAAGTACTGCCACGATCCCACTGATACAAATAACAAATGCCCTATATTTTTTATACGGCCGAAACTCAGCGATATGGGTAAACCGTTTTTTCGTAATCCGGTATTCTCTTCTTTCAGCAAATGCTGCCTCTGGATTTACGGATTCTGCTCCAAGCAGGGACATGCATTTCAACAATAATTTCCCATACTCGTACGCACTTCTGCCACTTTTCTGAATGGTCACCTGGTCACAGATATCTTCCAGATCTTCCCGCACATTTTTCGTACATAAGGTTAAAAATGGATTCAGCCACAAAAGGCTGCGCCCAATATCCCACAATAAATACAACCACAAATGTCCCAGGCGGATATGTGTCTGTTCGTGCAGATAAACAAGCTGTAATTCCTCCGGCAAAAAAATTTCTGTAATGACCCTGGGCAGAACAACCCGGTTGCGGATCAACCCTGTAGCAAATGGCGTAAATGATAAATCTCCCACCCACACCTCATGCCCATTTAAATCCCATTTTTTCATACCGGAAACAAAATTCTTCACACGTCTGCGCCGGATAAAAATAACAGCTGCCGTTACAAACATTCCTGCCAGATAGCCATAACGTACCCAGGCAAACTCCATACATGCGTAATTCCACCACCAAAACATACGAACCATCCAGGGCGATTGATAAAACAATTTCAACCTCCCAACAAAGGGAATGACTAAAAATACAGCCCAGCACATTCCCTTCAGGAATATACGTTTTTTGAAACATGTATGCCGCAGGAGAAGTACCACCGCCAGGGCAGCGAAAGAAAACAATACACATCTGCCAAGCTGTATCGAATAATAAACAACAAAACAATCCAGATATTCCAGGATTCTTCTTCCGGTTTCCAGCAAAGCTATTCCTCTCCCTTTCTCTTGTTTTCCTCTAGAAGCACCTCCAGTTCTCCAATCTGTTCCGCGGTCAAAGCGCTGCTCTGCAATAGGGATGCGATCGCCCCCGTCTGGCTCCCGGCAAAATAGTATTCTATAAAACGCCTGCTCTTTTCCCTTCTGCACTCTGTCCTGCTCTTCCTGGAAAAATAGTGATACACCCTTGCATCCTTTTCATCAACTATGTAATCAACCAATTCTTTCTGGCACAGCCTGTTAAGAAGAACCCGGACCATTCTCGAAGTCATACTCCCGTGTTTTCCCAGGCGTCTGATAATCTCTGATGAGGAAAGTGGTACGTCGCTCTCCCAAAGTACTTCCATCACCCGCCATTCGCTGTCGCTTGGTATCTTGTCTTCTTTAGACATCTAAATCCTCCCTGACATTCTTAATAATAATGGTGTCATAATTTATATCGGATAACATGCGTTAATTATTAACGTATGTTAATCAATTTTTATGAATTGAATCACAAATGTTCTTCACAATAAAAGGCAATCTGTCAACGGCAGTCTTCCCTGCCTGTAAAAAAGAAAAAACCGACCTCCCATCGCCAGATTTTTTGTCTGACTTTTTGGGGGTCGGTTCATATCTGCTAACCTTTGGTTACATTATTATATAAACTCCACTCTCCTAATTCTTCCCTATATAATAGCTTTCTTCTGGTCCCAGATGAGACGCTGCTACAGGTGCTTCAGATACCACCAGTTTCTGCAGGACAAATGCTGGATCCATAGCATAAATGCGGATCTTATTGACGCCGGCATTTAATACCACCTCACTCTGGGTCTTTCTGCCGTTTGCCTCAACATCCTTTGTCCACGATCCACTGTACTCACCTGCCTTGAAGGTTGCCGGATCCACCGTATTAAGCTTCTCTGCTTTTCCTCCATTTACAGATACTCCATAATAAATCCCCACATCTTCACGCAGCAAATTATTGGATGGCGCTGTATAGGCAGTCAGCTGGTAAGTGCCTGCCTTCTCCACAGAAACTAGGTATTCTACCCAGGCTGCATCTTCTGGAACAGAAGCCGTTTTTACATCCGTCGGTAAAGCTTTTAAGGATTCTCCAGTTTTCCCGTATTTATGGATAACGGAGATCTCCGTTCCATTACTTCCCTTGCCGCTCTGGCTGAAATGCCCAGGCAGAATCGACGCATATCCATTGGCATAAATAAACGTATTCGCTGCCAATCCATCTGTGTCAATCTTTCTAGTCTTCACCTGAATCGTTACAATCTGAGTACCACTCTGAATCTGGACTGTTCCCGCTGCTTCTGGATTTTTACTCCAGTCAACAGATACTTGGAAATTGTCCTGCATCTCTACCTGCCCAGAAGTCTTTGATACCTGAATCCAGTCAGCAGACGTCTTCACCGAGTAATCCAGCGAACTTTCTCCCATATTTGCTAAAGTTACTGTATAGGTTTCCTTTCCAGTGCTGGTAAATTCATCCAGCTGGCATTCTCCCTCACGGTAAGCTTCTGCCTGATTTTCAAGGGTGACAGAAAGTCCCGTCTGGTCAGATTCCCTCAGCCACTTTGCTGTAGGATATTTCCATCCTTCCGAATTCCAAGTCACATAACCTACATGTGGAGAACTCATCATATTTTTCCATTTATCCCCCACGCCTGGCATATCATTATTGTATGTATCCTGCAGATCTTTATCCTGCTGAATGGAATCTTCTACAAGTGCCGCATATAGATTTGCATTCATGCTGCCAAGGTCATAAAAATATTTATTCAATCCTTTGCCAATCTGCATCTTCGCTACGGCTGCCGCTCCCACTACAGGATAATAGATCAGTTCAAAATATGCCGCCTGATGGCTTTCTGGAATCACGTCTTTATACTCCTCTGCCAGCTGCTCCATCTTCTGGACACGGTCCAGCACTCTGACTGCTTCGTTATAATTGGAAGCATTGTACGTATTCGCACTTATTACTTCCGGTTTACAGGAAGCATGGAGCCATGTGTACTCCTGGATCAAAGAACGAAGGTCCTGAACCTGCTGTTCTTCAAGAGAAGAGCCAAACTGCTGTCTTACCCAGCGGTTCATATATTCTTCGGTCCGGTTCAGTCCATTTTTTCCCCAGGTATCGTAATCATATGCCAAATCCAGGAAATAAG
>JAAVZE010000022.1 GCA_022791495.1 Eubacterium sp. | reverse complement strand
CCGGAAGGATAGAACATGACGATCAGAAGTATGATGAGCAGGAGACCGAGTCCTACAAATATACCGGTATATACAAGCTCTTTCATTTGAAATACAAGTATTTTAGTTTTTGACATGTGGATAATTCCCCCTTTTATGGAGTGTAGATTCCATCTTGTTATATTATATGTGCCAGAGTGGGCAGATAGAACGAAAAAGGATGAAAAATATATGGCATTGCAGTTTATATTTGGCGGGGCCGGAAGCGGCAAGAGCACTTTTTTATATGATATGATCACCGCAGAAGCGGCAGAACACAGGGATAAGCAGTATTTTATCCTGGTGCCTGACCAATTTACGCTGGAGACTCAGAAGACGCTGGTAGAGAGGAGCGGAGGGAAGGGAATTTTAAATATTGATGTACTCAGTTTCCACCGCCTGGCATTCCGGGTATTTGAGCAGCTGCCGGCGATGGAGCGGACGATTCTGGAGGACATGGGAAAAACTATGCTGCTCCGGAAGGTATTTTCTGAGCAGAAAGACAGGCTGGCATACTTTAAAAAAGGGATTGATACCCCCGGTTTTTTGGATGAGTGCAAGTCTTTTTTGTGTGAACTGGAGCAGTATGGAATCCGAGACGAAGAGGATTTTGATAAAATGAGCCAGCTGGGTATAAAGTTCGAAGATATCCGCCTGATCTACGACTGCTTCAAAGAAAAGCTGGGGGATACATACCGGACGGCGGAAGAGCTCATTCTTCAGCTGGCGGAGGTAGTGCATGAGATGGATGGGATCCGGGATTCGGTGATCTGCCTCGACGGTTTTACTGGTTTTACCCCGGATCAGTATGAGCTGATTGCCAGACTTTTACAGCTCTGTCAGGATATGTATGTAACAGTGACGATGGATGTGTCACGTCGAAGAAAATATCTCTTTCAAATCAGTGAGGAGACGGTGACTGCCCTGACGAAGACCGCCAGCCAGCTTACGGTGGAAGTAAAGGAGCCTGTCTGGGCGGGGCGGGGGAGAGACAAAAAACCCTATCGTTTTCAGGTGGATGGAGAGCTTGCCTTTCTGGAGAGAAATTGTTTCTGCTATCCTCCGGGGCGCTGGGATGCGCCCACAGAGGATATTCGGCTGTACATAGGAAGAAAACCCCGGGATGAGGCGTCATATGTGGCATATACCATATGGTGGATGGTGGCAAAGGGAGACTACCGCTATGAGGATATCGCTGTGATCACAGGGGATATAAATTCCTACGAACAGACCATTGCACGGGAATTTTCCAGGATGGGCATCCGTTATTTCCTGGACAATAAGAAAAGCATCGGAGCCAACTGGGTGGCGGAATATATTCAGTCGGTGCTGGAGATGATCCGCAGGAATATGGATTATGAGAGCACCTTCCGTTTTCTGCGCTGTGGTCTGTCGCCGCTGGGCAAAGAGCAGACAGACTGCCTGGAAAATTATGTAATTGCCACAGGAAAAAGAGGACTTTTTTCCTACGAAAAAGAATGGAAGCATGGAGTGGCCCAGCTTTCCCTGGAAGAGATCAACGATTTCAGACAGTTGGTTTATGATTGTGTCAGGGAACTGTTTGAGGATTTCCGGGGTGGCAAAAAGACGGTGGAGGATTATACCAGGGCATTGTATGGGTTTCTTGTACGGCAGAGGGTGTATGAGAAAATGCTGGCGCGCAGTGAGGCCTTTGAGGAACAGGGACAGGATATACTGGCGAATGAATACCGTAGTGTATATAAAGTTGTGATGAACCTTTTTGACGAGATGGTAGAGCTGATGGGGGATGAGCTGGTCAGCGCCGAGGAATATCGTCAGATTCTCGGGGCAGGATTGTCTGAAGGGCTGGTGGGATTTATTCCGCCGAAGAAAAATCAGGTGGTGGTGGGTGATATCGAAAGAACCCGTTTGAAGGATATCCGGGTATTATTTTTTATGGGTTTTAGTGATGATATTGTTCCAGGAGGACCGCAGCCGCCGGGAATCGTAAATACCAGGGAGAGAAAAAAGCTGGAGCAGATGGGCATCTCTCTGGCACCTTCCGGAAGCAGGAAGGCGGCGAATGATCTGTTTTATCTTTATCTGAATTTTGCCAGGCCCTCTGAGAAGCTCTTTTTTACATACAGTGAGACGGGAGCCAGTGGAGAGGGAAGACAGGCTTCCTATATTCTAGGGAAGATCCGCCAGATCTTTCCGGCACTGAGTGAGCTTCACGTCGGGGACGACCATTCCCCGGAGGCATATCTCGGCACGGACCGGGGGCTGGAGTACCTTCTGGATGGTCTGGGAAAAGAGACTGGCTACACCGGAAATGAAGTTTGCCGCACTGGCAGAGAGGGAAATATATGGTGGGAGCTGTGGCGTTACTATCAGGCAGGGGAGGACAGGGAATGGATGAACCGGGCACTGGCATGTCATTTTGGAGGCAGACGGGAAGGCAGGCTGTCGAAACAGGCACTGCAGTACCTCTACGGTGAGGAACTCTATGGAAGCATCACCAGGCTGGAACGGTTTGCCAGGTGTCCCTATGCCTATTTTATTCTGTACGGGCTGTCCCTGAAAGAGCGGGAGGAGTACACGGTGGCAGCGCCGGACTTTGGAAATGTAGTGCATTATACCCTGAAGGAGTTTTCGGACCGGATGCGTGAAAAGAATTTAAGATGGCGGGATCTGGATGCGGATACCATCGGACCGATGGTATCGGAATGCGTGGACCAGACCGTGGGAGGCTACCGGGATGTGCTCTTTGGACAGTCAAAACGTATCGCATTTATGATCACCCGGATCAAGCGGATGATGAACCGGACGATCTGGGCGGTCTCAGAGCAGATGCGCCGGGGAGCATTTGAGCAGGAATACTGCGAGGCAGGATTTTCCTATCACGATAACCTCCCCAGTATGAAGATCTCCCTGGAAGGGGAGAAAAGGCTGGTTTTTTCCGGTATCATTGACCGGATTGATACCTATGAGGATGAGGAAAATATCTATGTAAAAGTGGTGGATTATAAGACCGGGGGCATTAAGCTTTCCCTGAATTCCATGTTTTACGGACTGCAGCTGCAGCTGGTGCTGTATATGGCGGCGGCTCTCGATATGGAGAGGCAGAGAGGCGGGGAAAAAAATGTGGTTCCAGCAGGGATGTTTTATTATTATGTGAAGGATCCGGTTCTTAAGCTGGAGAGCAGCTCTGCCACCTCCGATCTGGAGGAACAGATGCTGGCGGAATACAAGTGCGGCGGTTATGCCAGCCAGAATACCAGGGTGCTCCAAAAACTGGATTCGGTCTTCGGCACCGGGGGAGAATTAGAGAACGGGGCAAAGTCTTCCTGTATTCCGGTAAATATAACTGCCAAAGGAGATTTCAGCAGTTATGCCAGGGTGCTGAGCGATGAGAAGTGGCAGATGCTTATGTCCCATACTCTCAAACTAGCGGCGGATTTTGGAAACCAGATCATGGATGGCGTGATTCGTGTCCATCCCTATCATCTGGGAGGGGAGACGGGTTGTGACTATTGTGGCCTGAGAAGTATCTGCGGCATGGAGCGGGCTGAATTTGTTCATTGCTGCCATGAGATGGAAGAAAAGAAAGAAGAGGAGATCTGGGATGAACTGGACGAAGGAACAGAGACAGGTCATTGACCTGCGAAATTGCAATATCTTAGTTTCAGCGGCGGCGGGTTCCGGAAAGACGGCCGTGCTGATCCAGCGTATCCTGTCGCGGATCATGGATGCCAGAGAGCCGGTGGACGTGGATGAGTTTTTGATCGTGACTTTTACCAAGGCGGCGGCGGCACAGATGAAGGAGCGGCTGACCCGGGCGCTGGAGCAGGCGCTGGCGGAGGACCCGGACAATGAACATCTGCAGCGCCAGGTCATGCTGGTGCCGATGGCACAGATCTCTACGATACATAGTTTCTGTGGCTATGTGATACAGAATTATTTTCACCGCACCGGTGTGGACCCTGCTTACCGCGTGGGAACAGAAAGTGAACTGGGAATGCTCCGGAATGATGTGCTGGAGGAGATGCTGGAAGAAAAATATGAGTCGCCTTCGGAGGAGTTTCTGCAGATGGCGGGGATGAGCCGTTTTGTCAAGAGCGATAAAGAGATCGAGGAGCTGATCCTGTATCTGTATGACAAGGCGGTGAGCGAGCCATTTCCCCGCAAATTCCTGCAGCGGATGGAAGAGTTTGTGGGGATGGATACGGTGGAGGAGTTAAAAGCATCGGAGTTTGTCCGGAGGAACACGGAATATGTAAGAAATGTATTGGAGGGGATAAGAGAGGAATACGATACTATGCTGTCACTGTGTGATGCGCCGCGGGGACCGGCGGCATACCGGGATTTTCTGGTTCAGGAAGCCGGACAGTTTGAGGGGGTGCCGCAGGAGGCAGAATTAGAGCAGCTGGGTAGATGGGTGGAGGGAATCACATTTGGAAGGCTGCCGGGAAAGAGACAGCCGGATTGTGAGGAAGAGTTAAAAGAGGCGGTTAAGGGGCTCCGCGGCGCCGTGAAAGATGTGGTAAAATCATTGAAAACAGAGATCTTTGATAATTCCCTGGAAGAACAGCTGGAGCAGCTGCGACAGATCCGGGGGACGGTCTGTTCCTTTTTGCATCTTACGGGCGAATTTATGGAGCGGTACCGGGCGAAAAAGGAAGAAAAGTCCCTGGCAGATTTTAATGACCTGGAGCAGATGGCGATGGAGATTCTTCTGGAAGAGAACGGGGACGGAAGGGTGCAGCCCACAGTGGCTGCTAAAGAACTGTCTGGGCAGTTTGTGGAGATCATGATCGATGAGTACCAGGACAGCAACCGGGTCCAGGATATGCTTCTGGGGAGTGTCGCTTCTGCGGATAATGTGTTTATGGTGGGAGACATCAAGCAGAGTATCTACCGGTTTCGTATGGCGTGCCCGGAATTATTTTTAGAGAAGCTCCACCGGTATTCCACCAAAGAGGGAGAGAGGGACCGTCTCGTCTGTCTGAGCCGGAATTTCCGAAGCCGTGATGTGGTTATAGAGGGGACGAACAGCATATTTGAACAGATTATGCAGCCGAAGCTGGGAGGGGTGGAGTACGATGAAGATGCCAGATTGAGGCTGGGGGCAGACTACCCCGAGAGTGGACAGCGTCTGGCAGAGAGTGTGGATGTACTTGCTATCGATGGAAAAGACGATGGGAGTTATGAAGGGAAGCTGATCGCAGAGCTGATCCGGGAGTATACCGGAGAGGAGAATCCACTATATGTACAAGGGAAAGATGGGTACCGCCCCTGTGGTTATGGGGATATCGTGATTCTGGCGAGAAGCACCAAAATCATCGGCCAGCAGATCTATGATGCGCTGGCAGCTGAGGGAATCCCGGTGCATATGGAGAACACCAGAGGATTTTTTGAGACCAGAGAGATCTCTTTGATGGTGAGCCTGTTTCAGATTATTGACAATCCGAGACAGGATATCCCCCTGGCAGCAGTGCTCCGGAGTCCGGTGTTTGGATTTAGTGATGATGAGCTGGCACAGCTGCGGGGAAAATATAAGAATATGGATTTTTATGATTCTCTTCTTCACTTTGTGGACAGTCAGGAGGAAGAGGGAGACCTACAGGAGAAGACCAGACAGTTTCTGGAACTGCTGGAGCGTTTCCGGGAGGAGATGACCTATGCCACGGTATCGGATATGATTCAGGATATATACAATTGTACGAAAATGGATTATATGCTGGCTGTGATGAGTAACGGGCTTCAGCGCAAGGCAAATCTGGAACTTCTGATGGAGGTGGCGAGAGAGTTTGACAGTACTTCCTATAAAGGTCTGCATCAGTTTGTCAGATATATCAGCGGGATCAAAAAACGGGAGGAGGACCTGGGAGAGGCAAACCTTTCCGGAGACAGAGAGGATGTGGTGCGGATCATGACGATCCACAAAAGTAAGGGGCTGGAGTTTCCAGTGTGTATTCTGGCAGGAATGGGCAGAAGCATCACCGGAGCCCGCTCCCGCTCTTTTCTGGTGGTGCACCCGGAAGTTGGGATCGCAGCGCCAGTGGTGGACAATGATATGGGAATATCTGTAAGCCATACTTTTACCCGCTCCCTGGTGAGGATGAATCTGCTGGAGGATCTGGGAGAGGAGCTGAGGGTGCTCTATGTGGCGATGACCCGTGCCAAAGAAAAACTTGTGATGACCGGCTGCACCCGCCAGGACAAGTGCCCCGTGGGGACCGGATATTTTCAGCTGATCCGTGCCAAAAGCTATTTCGACTGGGTGCTGCCAGCGGTCCAGGGCAACGACTGGTTCCGGGTGAGATGGCTGGAGACGGAGGAGCTGGAGAAGGCGGAGATCCAGCGTCAGGCGGATGTAATGGTGGATGAGGTGATGCTGAATAATTTTGACACAAATATCACCTATGATAAGACCATTAAGGAAATGCTTTCCTTTATGGATGAACATCAGGGGCAGGATGAGCTGGAGATTCCGACGAAGCTGTCCGTCTCAGAGCTGAAAAAACGATCCATGGAAGAAAGTATAGAAGTACTTGCTGGTGATGCTCTGGAGAACCAGTCTCCGGTTCCTGTATTTGCCAGGGAGGATTCGGAGGAAGATCAGGCAATTGCCGGAGCAGGCTACGGTACGGTGTGGCATCAGGTAATGGCAGGGCTTCGTTTTTCTGCTGTCCAGTCAGAACAGGATTTGGAAGGGGAACTGGGGGAACTGGTAGAATCCGGAAGGATGAGGGCAGAGGATATGAAATATATCCGAAAGCACAAGCTCATGAAGTTTCTGGCATCTTCTCTTGGCAGCCAGATGCGGAAGGCACAGGTGGAAGGTAGGCTTTACAGGGAGCAGCCTTTTGTGACAATGATCCCGGCAGCAGAGGTCGTACCGGAGGCGGCGGACAGAGAAAGGGTTTTGGTGCAGGGAATCATTGACGGCTTCTATGAGACGGAAGAGGGTATTGTGCTGATGGATTACAAGACGGACCATCTGGAGCCGGGCCAGGAGGGCATCCTGGTGGAGCGCTATGAAAAGCAGATGGAGCTCTATGCCCGTGCCCTGGAAGGAATTTTGGGGAAACGGGTAGTGAGGAAGGTGCTGTATTCCTTTTCACTGGATAAGGAAATTGAGCTGGAGTGACCCGCCACCCTGCTAAGAGGAGAGATAGAGATGTATGACAGATTTGCTGATGTATATGACCGCATGATGTCAGAGACCCCCTATGATATGTGGTTTGAAAGACTGCTTGGCTATCTGCAGCGCCAGGGGAAAACGTGCGGACATCTGTGTGAACTGGGCTGTGGTACCGGCGAGATGACGGGGCGTTTTGCTGATGTGGGGTACGAGGTCACTGGTATCGACCTGTCCCCGGACATGCTGGCACTGGCGGCAGAAAAGAAGAAAGACAGGCAGAATATTTTATATTTGAATCAGGATATGACAGATTTTTCGTTGCATAAGCCGGCAGATGTGGTACTATGTATATGTGACTCCATCAATTATCTTCTGGAGGAGGATCAACTTTGTGATCTGTTTGGCTGTGTCAGGGCAGTCATGCCAGAGGACGGGCTGTTTCTATTTGATATGAAGACAGAATACTGTTATAAGGAAATCCTTGGAAATGAGATCCGGATGGAGGATGAGGAAGACTATACGGTGATCTGGGACAATGCATACGACCCTGAAACGAAGATCAACGAATATATGCTGACGATGTTTATGAGAGATCCCGGAAGCGGGCAGTATGAGCGGTGGGATGAGTGTCACCGGCAGAGGGCATATTCTCCGGACAGGATCAGGAAGCTGCTTAGGGAGGCAGGTCTTGAACTTAGGGATTGTTTTGGAGAGGATATGGAGGCAGTACATGGCACCACAGAGGAAAGAATTTATTTTATAGCACAACCATATAAAGGACACTAAGTTGTACTAGAAGAAAGGAATGCGATAAATTATGAAGGGTAAATGGATAGTAGGAATGATGATCTGTATGCTTTTTGGCGGAATTATTTTCTGGCAGGCAGACGGTCCGGCATATGCGGACCAGACGGCAGTGGTAGTGACAGATAAAGGGGATCCGTTGAATATGCGGGTAGGTGTGGGAACCGGGACAGCGGTGTTGACGGTGATTCCCAATGGCAGCCAGGTTACGGTACTGGATACGGCAGCCGGCTCCGATGCCAATGGAACATGGTATAAGATCACTTACAATGGACAGGAGGGCTATGTGGCGGCCAAATATATTTCTTTTACGGCGGAGCCATCTTCATCTCCGTCGGCGGCGACCACAGCGCCATCAGCTGCGCCAACTTCCGTACCGACACCGGCGCCTCAGCCGGCAAAAGTAACGGTGTACCGGACACAGACCACCTACAAAAAGATCAGTGTTCCGGCAAAATTGAGAAGAACCCGGACGATCTGTAAGAATACCTCTGGAAAATCGCTAAAGGTAAATAAGAAAAATGTTGTTTTAAAAAAGAATAAAAGTGTAAAAATAATAGCAGAGAAAACCAAAGGCAGCACAAAATGGTTCAAGATCAGTTTTAATTACAAGAAAAAAACGAGAAAGGGATACATAAAAAGCACGGACCTGAAACCGGTTTTGAAAAAAGCGGCAGGAGGCGTCGTCACTGGGGTAAAGACGGCGCTTCGTGTGAGAAAGAAACCGGGGAACTCCAATCCTTATTATAAGGTAAACGGCCGGATTATGGTCCTGGCTAAAAAACAGTATATCCAGATTCTCAAAGTAAGAACCGTGAAGAAAAAGCTGTGGTACCGCATTTCATATGATTATTATGGAAAGACCTACTATGGTTATGTACAGGCAAAATATATCAAGCTGGCAAAGACCAGAGTGCAGAAAAAAGTTGCAGTAACTGTACTGAGTGAGAAACAGTTTGAGGAAGAGATGACCAGACAGGGATTTCCGGATTCCTACAAGGATTCCCTGCGCAAGCTTCACGAGGCCTATCCTTACTGGCAGTTTACAGCATACAAGACCGGGCTTGACTGGAATGCAGCTGTGGCAGCGGAATCGAAGCTCGGGGTAAGCCTGATCTCCAATTCCAAGTCAGCGGCGTGGAAATCCATGGAAAAGGGAGCTTATGACCCGGCTACAGGTAAATGGACAGTATTCGACGGAAGTACATGGGTGGCGGCTTCCAAAGAGGCAGTCAGCTATTATATGGATCCCCGTAATTTCCTGACTACCCAGGGAATCTTTCAGTTTGAGCAGCTGGAATACCAGTCTCAGTATCAGACAAAGGATGGGATCAACCAGATCTTTAAGAATACACCATTTTCCAATGCCACCTTTAGTTATGTCGACGATGTCACCGGGGCGGAAAAGCGGATCAGCTATGCCGATGCTTTTCTGCAGGCGGCAAAGGAGTCCAGTGTGAGCCCTTATCATCTTGCCTCCCGCAGCAAGCAGGAAGTGGTGACGGGACCATCCTCTACCAGTACGGCGGTGACGGGAACCACCGAGAGCTATCCAGGAATCTTTAACTTTTACAATATTGGCGCCTACAGCGGGGCAACGCCGGTGTTAAACGGTCTAAAATGGGCGAGTTCTGGATCTACATTTCTTCGCCCCTGGAATAACCGTTACCGTTCCATCGTCGGAGGGGCTATGTACATTGGAAGCAATTATATCAACCGGGGACAGAATACCGGGTATTTACAGAAATTTAATGTAACTCCAAACAATACCTACAATCATCAGTATATGACAAATGTGGAGGCGGCGAACTCCGAGGCGTTGAAAACGAAGAATGCCTATAACGGTATGTTGGATTCGGTTCCACTGGTATTTTCTATTCCTGTTTATGAAAATATGCCGGCGGCAAACTGTCCGGTACCGCAATAAAAAAGTATGAGGTAGTTTATGAAAAGAAAATTTGTATTTGGTGTTATGCTGCTTGTGACCGTTCTGGGACTATTGCTGATACCGGGTGAAGCACAGGCGGCGAGTGCCACGGTAGAGTTTACTACGAGTACTTCCGAGGTTTCAACGGGAAGTGAATTTACCGTTGTATGTCGTGTGACTTCCTCCGAGGTTTTCAGCGATGTAGAGATGAAGGTGCTTTACGATGCCTCTATCATGGAATTTGTCAGTGGTGGCAGAAAGGTGAGTGGGGAAGATGGCATTCTTCAGATCTCATCCACTGGAAACGAGGACGAGGTGAAGAAGCGTACCTATTCGCTCTGCTTTAAGGCGTTAAAAGCGGGAGTAGGAGCTATAGAGATGGGAAAGAAAATGACAGTGAAAAATCTGGAGGGTGATTCTTTTTCCGTCTCCGCAAACCGTGTCACCTTGACGGTGAAAGAGCCTGAAAGCAGTGAAGGAGCGCCGGATCCGGCTGCTGTGACACCGGCGCCGGTGGCTACCGGGGCACCTTCTCTAAGTACGAACAATAAATTAAAGTCCCTACGTTTTGACTGCCTTTCCATGACGCCTGAATTTGATACGAATGTGCTGGAATACACGGTAAAGGTTGACTGTGACACGAATATATTGTATTTTAATTATGTTGCAGCGCATAATAAAGCCGCTGTAAGAATTAAAAATAACGAAGAACTGTTGCTGGGTGAGAATGATGTCAGGATCGTTGTGACGGCAGAATCCGGCGACAAGCGGGTGTACAAGCTTAAAGTGATCAAGGAGAGCGAGTCGGAGACACGGGTCCGGGAGCAGCAGGAAAAGGGGAAATCCGATATCACTTTTTCCGTTTATGAAAAAGAAGGATCGATCTTTATCCAGAACCAGTACCAGTTTCAGGTGGTGGATGTGAAGGATGACTCCATCCTTCCCTCCGGCTATGTAAAAACCTCTGTGGAGCTGGAGGGGAAAAATGTCACCGCTTATACAATGGAAAATGACCTGGATAACAATTATCTTTTAATGTATCTTAAAGGGACGGGGACAGAACCGGTGCTCTATCAGTATGACCGGATGGAGCGGACTGTGCAGCGCTATACCGGGACGATGACGCAGAAGGTCAATAAAGGCGGCAATGTTGCCCAGGAAAAGGAATTCATGCCGGAGTCGGGAGCCTGGCTTTATGCAGCGCTGGTTAGTATGGCTGTGATCATACTTATACTGCTGATCGTGATTGTAAATATGGTTTTGAGAAGAAAGCTTGGAAGAGGAAAAAGGGAATTGGATGATATGGATTTCTGATAAAAGAAATGGAGAGTAGAGACAGTGAAGAGAGATTTTACAGCAAGTGCAGAAAGAGCCCTGACAAAAGCAGGAGAGATCGCGGCAAAATTGGGAACTACTGCTATTGGAACAGAACATCTTCTTTATGGACTGAGCGCAGTGAGCGGTACGGCATCTAGAATATTAAAGGAAAATGGAGTGATCCGGCAGGATATCGAGATGATCCTGGAGGACATGACCGGCGGTGCTGCGCCGGAGAAGGTAAGGCGCAAGGACTGCGATGTTACGCCCCGGTTTGAAGAGATCATTCTGTCTGCCGAGCAGATTGCAGAGAGAAATGAAGATTCCAGCATTGGAACGGAGCATATTTTTCTGGCGATCTTAAAGACCAGGGATACCGGCGGTCTTATGGTTTTAAGAGCCCTGGAAGCAAATCTCCAGAAAATGTTTGTGGATGTGGTTCTGACCATGGGGGCGGATCTAAACGCGGCGAAGGCTGAGCTTTCTGGAAATCGAAACACGGGAAAAAAAGGAAAGTCAGAGACGCCGATGCTGGACCAGTATTCCAGGGATCTGGTGGAATATGCGAAGGAGGGTCGTCTGGATCCCGTATTTAACCGGGATGAAGAGATCGCAGGTGTGATCGAGATCCTGAGCCGGCGGACAAAGAACAATCCCTGTATGGTAGGAGAACCGGGAGTGGGTAAAACCGCGATTGCCGAGGGGCTGGCGATCCGGATCGCAGAGAATTCAGTGCCGGAGACCATGGCAGGAAAGCGCATTCTCTCCCTGGACTTGTCAGGTATGGTGGCAGGGTCCAAATACCGGGGTGAGTTTGAGGACAGGATCAAGCGTGCCGTAAGGGAAGCTGTTTCTACAGGAAATATTATACTATTTATTGATGAACTTCATACCGTAATCGGAGCGGGAGGAGCAGAGGGGGCGATTGACGCCTCTAATATTTTGAAACCGGCGCTTTCCAGAGGAGAGATCCAGGTGATCGGCGCCACAACCAGAGAGGAATACCGCAAGAGGATTGAAAAAGATGCGGCACTGGAGCGCAGGTTTCAGCCGGTGGTTATCGAAGAGCCGACGGTGGTACAGACCATCGGTATGCTTCGGGGACTCCGGGGGCGTTATGAGAACTTTCACCGGATTAAGATCAGCGATGAGGCACTGGAGGCAGCGGCCAAATTATCCGACCGCTACATCAATGACCGCTATCTGCCGGATAAGGCCATCGATCTGATGGATGAGGCGGCGGCAAAACTCCGGCTGGCGCAGGCGGTGAAAAAAGGGCGGGTTTCGGCGGATCTGGAGGAAAAGATCAAGGAACTGGAGCAGTCAAAGGAAAAAGCCCTGATCAAGGGAGATATGGATCTGGTGCTGCAGATCCATGCCGAAGAGCAGGACACCAGGGAAGAGCTGGATAAAGAATTAAAGAAGTGGCAGAAAAAGCAAAAAAAAGAACAGGTACTATCGGCACAGCAGATTGCAGAGGTTGTATCGGCATGGACGAAGATTCCTGTGAGCCGTCTGGCAAAGGATGAGACAAAGCGTCTTCAGAAAATGGAAACCATCCTGCATGAGCGTGTCGTAGGACAAAACGAGGCGGTGGAGGCTGTTTCCCGCGCTGTTCGCCGGGGGCGGGTTGGACTGAAAGATCCCAAGCGTCCTATCGGCAGCTTTTTGTTCCTTGGACCTACGGGGGTGGGAAAAACAGAGCTTTCCAAGGCACTGGCGGAGGCGGTATTTGGCTCTGAAAAAGATATGATACGTATTGACATGTCAGAATATATGGAAAAACAGAGTGTCTCCAAGATGGTAGGTTCCCCTCCGGGATATGTGGGCTATGAAGAGGGAGGGCAGCTCAGTGAAAAGGTGCGTCAAAAGCCTTATTCTGTGCTGTTGTTTGATGAGATCGAGAAAGCGCATCCAGATGTGTTCAATATGTTGCTGCAGATTTTAGAAGACGGTCATCTGACGGATTCCCAGGGACGCCGGGTGGATTTTAAAAATACGATCATTATCATGACCTCGAATGCCGGGGCGAACCGGATCATTTCCCCAAAAACCCTTGGTTTTCTTTCCAGTGAAGACGCAGAACAGGATCACAAGCGGATGAAAGAGGGCGTTATGGAAGAGGTGAAACACGTCTTTAAACCCGAATTTATCAACCGTATTGATGAAATTATCGTATTTCATGCCCTTACCAGAGAAAATATATCCGATATTGCTTCTCATATGCTGGAGAGTTTCCGTTTCCGGGCAAAAGAGCAGATGGATCTAACGGTGCGTTATGGCAAGTCTGTAGTAGATTTCGTAGCTGAGAAGGGATTTGACAAAGACTACGGAGCCAGACCTCTGCGCCGTGCCATCCAGAACCAGATCGAAGATGCTCTGGCACAGGAGCTGGTGAACGGGGCGGTTAAGATTGGCGATACCGTTAAGATCGCCGTAAAATCAGGGAAAATTTATGTTCAAAACTTCATAAAAAAATGATGGCATTGGCATGTTTTTTTTGTTATAATTGAAGTAGAGATCAACTGCCTGTAAGAGGGTCAGGAGGATATAATCAGCAAGAAACTAAGGAGGATACTGGTATGGGTGTAGTTGAGGAAATGATCCGCAAGGAGGACGATGGTTCTCTCAGTTTT
>JAAVZE010000157.1 GCA_022791495.1 Eubacterium sp. | reverse complement strand
ATTGGAATGGAAAATGTCAGGGAATGCGTGGAAAAGTATCATGGAAATCTGGAGATGGAAGAACTAGGAGAAGAATTTTTGACTATGATAGATATGAATATTTATTAATAAATATAAAAAACGGAAGATGATGTAGAAAAATAGGAGATGGTGCAGAGCTTATTGACATATCTATTGACAAATATTATATTATAAGTGTTCGAACAAACTTCTGATGATGTGCACGTGAAAAAAGAAGAGTATGACATTTTTGACTGACTGGTAGGAATGTTTTTTACCTGGTTTAGAAGAAATATGTCATTAATAAGGTAACTGTTGAGAAAGTTATTATTTTTTCTATGCTGATTTGACTGACGGTGGATATTAAGATATGCAAATACGTGGACGGGTTATCATATTCATATGATAATATTATAGTAAAAATGGACATGGAGAGATAATGAACTTTAAATAAATTTAAGTTGAGAAAGGAAGAAAATTAAATGATAAAAAATAAATTAAAAATAAGTATTGCCAGTATGACAGCTATTGTTGCAATGAGTGCAAGTGTATTAGCTGGTACAAATTCATATTCTTGGAAAGAGCCGTTTACAGTTGAGGCTGGATTTAAGGCATGGGCTAGCGAGAATGTTTCATTTGCGAAAGATGCTTCCCATACAATGAAAGTAGGCTTTAACAAAACATACACAAAAGGTACAGCTAGTATCGGCATTTACACAAAATCTTTTTTAGGCCATTCATTTGCTGTGGCTAATCATAATATTTCAATTACAACAGCCACTACTGGTATACAATATTCATGGACTTTTGATGATGTATCTAAAGGAGATAGACATTATAGTTTTGGTAGTGATTCAACTGCTAGTTACAGAATCTCATCATTTAGTGATACATGGTAAAATAAAACTATAAGCTTTAAAAATGGTATGTATAGAATTATCTCTATACTAGATTACTATATTAAAAAATTAAGAGTTGTTTATTAATTTGATTGAACTATCTAACAAAATACATGATAGTATGAGAGGTGGAAATTTCTCATTCAGAGAAATTTCCTTCTTCTTAATTGTTAGTAGAAGGTGGCAACATGAAAAAAAAGAAAAAAATTATACTTGTTACAATTATGATGTTTGTAACAGTTTTTATCGTATATACTGTATATTTCTTTTTTGGAAGAAAAAAATATACATTTTATATGAAAGATGATGCAATGGAAATTCAGGCGATTCAAATTTATATTGATGAAGATACAAATCAGAATATGGTTGCCCAGTCTGTTATAATATACAAAACAGAAGTAATAAATAAGATTTTAGAGGAACTAAAAAAAGTTAAATTGAAACCAAGTTATTCATTTTCAGGTTCTGAAGACAGTAAAAAAGGCTTTTCATTTATATTCTTGGGAAAAGATAACAAGCAATTCTCCTATTTGGCAAGTGAGGGGAAAAATAATTACTTTGTTGATGTTACTATGGAAGAGAATGGAGTACTGGACGATGATGGAATAGAGTATTTAATAAGTTTTACAAGCATTCTCAAGGAACAGGGTGACAAATTATACGATTTGGCAAAACAGACTTTGGAAGATAATATATCAGAAATTACCATTTCTGATATTGAAAAAATGTCAAAAGAAAAGATATATGACTGGAATCAATTTCAACAATATTTATTCACTGATACAAAATCAAAGGAAATAACCAGAAAGGAACTTACTTCTAACGGCGCTGCTAGATTTCAAATAGCTGAAAAAAAAGGATATCTTGAGGTTGTATATTTTAATGGAATTATTGCAGATAGTAACGCCACGAACCGATATGCCGAAGTATTGGAAGCGGTTATTTATAATGAAAAAGGAGAAGAAATGGATTTTTATGCAGACGGAATCAGTACTTTTTTGGAGGAAATGGAATGAATATCAGGGAAGTGTTTTGCATTGCCTTTCATAATATAAGAGGACGACAAAAGATAGGAAAGCTTTTATTTTTTATTTTGTTTTTGGCCCTGTTTATTTATTTTTTAATAAATTCTATGGCATTTTCTATTGATAAAGCTGTTCAGTTGATGGATGAGACACCAACGGCAAGAAATATTATTTATCAGGATAGGGATGGTAATTTATATGCACAATTAAAAGAATTAAGCATTAGCATGAAACATATTTTAGATATTTATCCTTATGTATATGAGATTGCAACAGATGTTGAAGGGATAAAGAAAGAAGAAAGAGTAAGTTTATCCGTAAAATCCTGCTCAGATAATTATAAAGATTATTTAGTGAAAGGAACGCTTCCAGAAAAAAATGAAATTTTGCTGCCACATTATATGTATGCAGCAGAAAATGGAAATTATGTAGATGGTTCTAAATACATAGGAGAGACATTAAAATTATATATAACAAATCGTTTGGATAATGAAATAGAATTTGAATGTACAGTGTCAGGAACATATGACAATATTTATGCAGTAACGGGAACAACTATCGCATTCTTAAATACTGAAGATGCAGTATTTTTGTCAGAAAAACGTAAAGAAGGAAGTGAAGAGCAGCTTAGAAAAGATATGGAGGTAAGTGGTGATTATGACAGAAGCCATTATATAGGTTATGAAATGGAATATTATTATGCTGTTATTCTGGACAGCCGTGAAAATCTTGATAAAGTAAGATATGAAATAGCAGAGAAAATAGATGTAAGTGGATTTACGGAATGTAATACTGAAGGTGGATTGCCGACTATATTTTCTTTTATTCAATTTATAGGTATGATTCTTACTATAATTTTGCTTATAACAGTTATCATTATGATGATTATTATGATAGGAAACGATATAGGAGGAAGAAAAAAGGAAATAGCCATATATATAGTACAGGGATATACCAGAAAAAATCTTGTCTGTATTTTTGAAATGGAATATGCCATTCGATTGATTCCGGTTTTGTTTGTTTCTTTTATTGTTGTAATGATTACATTAATGCTTGAAAATCTGGGAATTCAAAACCTGCTTCCTATGGAATATGGGATTATTCATATGCAGTTCTCTGTAAATGCTTTCTATTATGGAGTGATAATATT
>JAAVZE010000156.1 GCA_022791495.1 Eubacterium sp. | reverse complement strand
GGTTTTGTTTGTTTCTTTTATTGTTGTAATGATTACATTAATGCTTGAAAATCTGGGAATTCAAAACCTGCTTCCTATGGAATATGGGATTATTCATATGCAGTTCTCTGTAAATGCTTTCTATTATGGAGTGATAATATTAGCTGTTGTTATGTGTACTGCTGTTTATATGATTTTACAACAGTTAAAAAAGATAGAATTACTGAATGAAATAAAATCAGAGGGATAGCTATATGATGAGATATATTATAAAAAAAATGATTTCAGACTAGAAAACAACAATTGGAAATATCCTGTTTATTTCATGTCTTATGGCAGTGCTTATGATATGCTGATGTGTATATGGAAAGAAAATATTATGATATTTTTTTGATTGACTGGTTAGAATGATTTTTTTGACTAGTTTAGAAAAAACAGGACATCAAAAGGTAACTATTGATGAAGCTATTATTTTTCTATACTGATTTGACTAGATGCAAATATTCAGACACATAAATGTATAGACAGGTCATCATGTTCAATATGATGACTCGTAAAAATGGATATAAAGAAATAATGAGCTTTAAATGAATTTAAGTTGGGAAAGGAAGAAAATTAAATGATAAAAAATAAATTAAAAATAGGTATTGCCAGTATGGCAGCTATTGTTGCAATGAGTGCTAGTGTGTTAGCAGGTACAAATTCATATTCTTATAAGGACCCGTTTACAGTTGAGGCTGGATGGAAATCATGGGCTAGTGAGGATGTTAAATTTGCAAATAAAGCTTCACACACGATGAAAGTAGGTTTTAATAAAACATACGCAAAAGGTACAGCTAGTATTAGTATTTCTAAAAAATCACTTTTTGGTTCATCTGCTGAGATTTATCATGATATTGCAATTACAACAGCAACTATGGGTATACAATATTCATGGACCTTTGATAATGTATCCAGTGGAACAAGACATTATAGTTTTGGCAGTGATGCAACTGCTAGTTATAGAATCTCATCATTTAGCGATACATGGTAAAATAAAATTGTAAAGTTTGAGAACATAAAACAGCATGTATAGGATTGTTTTGTATATTGGATTACTATGTCAAAAACTAAGTGTTACTTATTAATTTTCTATGTATTGAATAATATACATGCTGGTGTGAGAGGCGGGCTGTCGCATTAAACAAAACACATATAGGATATAGTATATATTAAAGTAAAAAATCACTATATGTTATATTATATTTTCTATGGCGGCAGCCTTTTTGTTTAATTATTTTTAAAAGGTGACTGAATGAAAAAAAAGAAAAAAATTATACTTGCTATCATTATGCTGTTTATAGCAATTTTTGTTACATATACTGTATATTTCTTTTTTGGAAGAAAAAAATATACATTTTATATGAAAGATACTACAATGGAAATTGAAGCAATTCAAATCTATATAGGAGAAGATACAAATCAGAAACCGAATATCCAATCTGGTATAATATATAAAACAGAAGTAATAAATGGTATTATTGAAGAATTAAAGAAGGTGAAAATGAAACCAAGTTATATAAATTCAGAACTAAAAGACAATAAAGATTTTTCAATTATATTATTAGGAAAAGATAATCAACGATTGTATTATTTAGCAAATGAGGGGGAAGATAAATACTTTGTTGATATTGGCATGGAAGAGAATGGAGTAGTAAATAGTGGAATAAAGGAGTTAATAAGTTATACCAGTATCCATAAGGAACAAGGTGATGAATTATATGATATGTTAAAGCAGGTTTTGGAAGATAATATCTGTGAGATTACCATTTCTGATATTGAAAAAATGTCAAAAGAAAAGGTATATGACTGGAATCAATTTCAACAATATTTATTCACTGATATAAAAGTAAAGAAAATAACCAGAAACGGACTGACTTCTAATGGCACTGCCAGATTTCAGATAGCTGAAAAAAAAGGATATCTTGACGTGGTATATTTTAATGGAGTTATTGCAGACAGTAAAAGTACAAACCGATATGCCGAAGTATTGGAAGTTGTCGTTTATAATGAAAAAGGAGAAAAAATGAATTTTTATTCGGACAAAATCAGTAATTTTTTGGAGGAAATGGAATGAATATTGGGGAAATGTTTTGCATTGCCTTTCATAATATAAGAGGAAGACAGAAAATAGGAAAGCTTTTATTTTTTATCTTGTTTTTGGCCCTGTTTATTTATTTTTTAATAAATTCTATGGCATTTTCTATTAATAAAGCTGTTCAGTTGACAAATGAAACTCCTATGGCAAGAAATATCATTTACCATGACAGAGATGGTACTTTATATTCACAGTTAAAAGAATTAAGCATTAGCATGAAACATATTTCGGATATTTATCCTTATATAAATGCAATTGCAATAGATGTGGAAGGGATAAAGGAGGAAGAAAGAGTAAATTTATCCTTAAAGTCTTGTTCAGATAGTTATAAGGATTACTTAGTAAAAGGGATACTTCCAGAAAAAAATGAAATTTTGCTGCCACACTATATGTATGCAACAGAAAATGGAAACTATATAGATGGTTCCAAGTATATAGGAAATACATTAAAACTATATATGACAAATTATCTGGATAATGAAATTGAATTTGAATGTACAGTGTCAGGAACATATGACAATATTTATGCAGTGACAGGAACAGATATGGCATTCTTAAATCCCGAAGATGCAGTGTTTTTGTCAGAAAAATGTATGGAAGGAGTTGAAGAGGAACTTAGAAAAGCTATGGAGGAAAGCGGTGATTATGACAGAAGCCATTATATAGGTTATGAAATGGAATATTATTATGCTGTTGTTTTGGACAGCCGTGAAAACCTTAATGAAGTAAGGTATGAAATAACAGATAGGATAGATGCTAGCGGATTTACGGAATACAATAGTGATGGAGGATT
>JAAVZE010000201.1 GCA_022791495.1 Eubacterium sp. | reverse complement strand
GCTGAAAAATCCTTATCCGCTTGAATTTCCTGTTCTGAAGGAGTGCAGATTATTTGGCACAGAAATTTCAGAAAAAACCGGACTTGCAGCAAGCGACCATTATGGCGTATGGATTGAAATAGAAATTTAAGAAGAATTACCGTGAAGCTAATCGATGATTGACAAAAAACGGCTGGCAGGTCTTTTTGCCGGTGCTGTGATAACATCTGCTATCCTTATCATAAACACAGAAAAATTACTTATAAACGAAGCTTAAAAAATCTGTTCCAAGAATTTGATTTGTCCTTTACGCGTACACGATGGCAGATGCTTCTTACCTTCGGCATTTCCAGTGTGCTTCTGATTGCTTCTATTTTAGATGTTCCTAAAGCCTATTGGATGGGCATTGCAACAATGTCTGTGACTCTGCCTTTTAGAAGTGACCTTGAAAAACGCGTAAAATACCGCAGACTTGGAACGATTGGAGGAAGTATTGTATTTGTACTGGTTTATCTCCTTTTGCCGGAAAGCTGCCATACCTATATGGGAATACTTGGCGGAATCGGTATGGGCCTTTCTGTACACTATGGCTGGCAGACTGCATTTAACGCTTTTAGTGCACTTTCGATTGCGGTATCTGCCCTTGGTCTACAAAATGCTATTTTTTTCAGAATTTTTAATAATATATTTAGTTCTGCTTATATGTGGATAGTTGACCGGATATTTCAGCCATTTATCTCATTTATCAGCAATCATTTTAACAAGGGGCTGTTGCAAAATAGGTGAGTAATCTATGGAGCAACAGTTCCCTTTTTGTGTCCTAAAAAATAGAAAAGGGACTGTTGCATTAATAAAATTTCAGCTTAAATTTTTTTAAATACCAAACCAAAAAGCAAAAATTGTTAAGACAATATCCACAACATCGTTTATACTTATATTGTAGCAGCTACAATATAAAACATGGAGGTGAAAATTGAATAATTTTTCTCAAATAAGCAAAGCATTGAAATATATTGATGAGCATTTAGATGAACCTATTCGTCTTGAAGCACTCGCAAAGAAATTTCTTATTTCACCTTTTTATTTTCACAGACTATTTTCTGCTATTGTAGGCAAACCCTTGGCAGCGTATGTTCGGGATAGACGAATTCTTTACGCATGCAGACAGCTTAACGATACTGAAAAAACTATTTTGGATATTGCCCTTGACGTTGGATTTCACTCACTGCCATCTTTTTCAAGAACGTTTAAATCAATTCAGAGACTAACTCCAAGCGAATATAGAAAACAAGGCTATCATCCAGTGATTATAAGCTCGGATGAACTAATTAGAAATTTTACCAACCGATTGAAAGGAGGAATTTTTGTGAATCCAAATATTATCAAACACGATACACTTCTTATCGCCGGAACCTGTGATGACGGCAACAAAACAGGGGAGGTCTGGAAGTCTCTGGAAAAATTGAGCAATGAAAAACCACTCTCCAATACATTATCCGAAAGCGGATATGAAATCAGAACTTATAACGGCGAAAAATGCACTGTTTACACAGGCTATGCTGTTTCAGACAAAAATGTAGATTCCGCCTATTCTCTGTTTGAGCTACCAGCAGCAGAATATGCATCCTTTGATGTCTATGTATCAAACGGATATGACAGCGAAACTGAACCACTACCGGCTAAAGCCGATAGGTTCAGTTTGCTGCTAAAGCAGCCTAAAGTGTTCGCCCTAAATGTTATCTTTTTCCATTTACTTCTTATCCTATTTCAAAGTTATCAGAGTTGCTTTTCTCTTGTAGGTC
>JAAVZE010000200.1 GCA_022791495.1 Eubacterium sp. | reverse complement strand
CTCTGTTTTTGTTTCTTTACAAATCGTACAGGTAATAGTCTTTATTCCATCTTCTTCACAGGATGCTTCCTTGGTTACTACTCCTGCATCCCATTTATGGCCAGTTGCAGGGATTACCTCTGTTTTTGTTTCTTTACAAATTGTACAGGTAATAGTCTTTATTCCATCTTCTTCACAGGATGCTTCCTTGGTTACTACTCCTGCATCCCATTTATGAGCACATGTAGAAATTGTAAAATTCTTTATAACCTCTCCTGAATAATTTCCAGTTCCTGTAACAATTACAGCCGCCTCTGTACCTGCCTCTATATTATTTTTATATGAAATGGTATAGTCTTTTCCTTTTTCCAGCACAGTTCCATTATATGTAACTGTTGGTTCAGGTGTGATTTCATTTCCACTGTAAACAAATGTTTCTTCTGGTAAAACTACATTTGCATCTGTCAAAGTAAATCCTGTTACATTTAAAGTAATTTGTGTGGTTTTTGTTCCTGCCTTTGCCGTAAGAGTAGCAGTTCCCGCTTTTTTACCTTTAATTTTTCCATTTGATACCTCTGCAATTGCGGTATCTGAAACTGTCCATTCTGGCTCAATAATAGTACCTGAAACCGTATTACCTTCCGGCCATGTTTCTTCTGTTACCATTTGTGTATGTACTTCCGGTACATCTATCACATCATTACATGCAACAGTATATGCTTTTTCTTCTGTTGAAAGTGATTCAATATAAGAATTCAGTACAGTTACCTGAACTTTTGTTATTCCGTCTGTTACAGCATCTGTTTTTTGAGTAACAGCATTTCCCAACTCCATTGTCCAATAAGTAACTCCATTATAATATGCATAACCAATGCCAATTGCTGTCATATTAGCATTAAGCATATTTCTTCTATGCCCCTGACCTGCATAGTCATCATTATCCTCACGCCATCCTATAAATACTGCTTCTGGGGTTGGATAGCCTGCTGCAATATTTTCTCCTCTGGCAGTCCCCGGATATGCAGCCTCTGTAAAGGCACTAAAACAATTTTCTCCATTTGTTCTTGTATGACTGTAATGCAGAGCAATTTCCGCTGCTCTTTGCATGGCAACTTCCTCCAGCGTATAGTCATACGTCAAAGCAGACAATTCATTTGGCTGATATGTGGTTTTTGTTGCATTATCATTATTCCAATACCATGCATTATCTCCAGTACGGAATTCATTTACCATATCAAAGATTGTCCTTGCCTGTTGCTGGCGATATTCCAGAGTAATTTCCACATTCACTGTTGTATCTGCCGCCTTACTGTTCTCGCTTCCATCTGATGCCATACTTGGAATATAAAAAACCAACATTGAGCAAATCAGAATCCATGCGACAAAGCATTTCTTTTTGTTCATAAACATTTCCTTTCCCTTAATTCTTTTATTGGCTATACCAATCAAATATTAAGTATTAAATTTTTTACAGCTATACAACATCTTCGTTTTGTTATATTGCTGCTTTTTTAATAATAGCACTTTAACTTTTGTTTTTCAAGACCTATTCCCGTATCTGTCCATCCCCATAAATAACATATTTACAAGTTGTAAGCTCTCGAAGCCCCATCGGTCCCCTCGCATGCAGCTTTTGTGTGCTGATACCTATTTCTGCTCCAAAACCAAACTCATTCCCGTCTGTAAATCTTGTCGACGCATTAACATATACACACGCAGCATCCACCTCATCCAAAAATTTATTTGCATTGTGATAATCCTTTGTCACAATCGTTTCACTGTGCTTTGTATTATGCTTATTAATATGTGCAATCGCTTCATCAATACTGCCAACGGTT
>JAAVZE010000021.1 GCA_022791495.1 Eubacterium sp. | reverse complement strand
CTGACGCCGGGTCTGCAGATCTATGAACCGGCAACATCCAAACGTTTTGAAACTGGCGAGTGGAGAGTTAATACGCCGGTATTTGATAAAGAAAAATGCAAGCAGTGCCTGCTCTGTGTTCCTTATTGCCCGGACAGTGCTATTCCGGTAAGAAATGGTAAAAGAGAAGCCTTTGATCTGCTTCACTGCAAAGGCTGCGGGATCTGTGTAAAATCATGTCCCTTCGGAGCGATCACAATTAATGAGGGAAAATAACATGGCAGAATTAGAAAGAATGTCAGGCAATGAGGCCGTTGCCCATGCTATCAAACAGGTAGAGCCGGATGTAATGCCGGCGTTTCCGATCACACCTTCTACAGAGCTTCCACAATTTGTATCCAATTTTATCGCAAATGGTGAGATCAATACCGAATTTATTCCTGTGGAGAGCGAACACAGTTCCATGAGCGCGGCCATCGGTGCATCAGCCGCCGGCGCCAGAGCACTGACTGCCACTTCTTCCTGTGGGCTTGCCCTGATGTGGGAAGTGTTATATGTGGCGGCATCAAACCGTCTGCCGATCTGTATGGCAGTGGTAAACCGGGCCTTGTCGGGACCACTGAATATCAACAGTGAACACTCTGATAGTATGGGAGCCAGAGATTCCGGCTGGCTTCAGATCTATGCAGAAAATAACCAGGAAGCTTATGACAATTTCATTCAGGCATACCGGATCGCAGAACATAAGGATGTGATGCTTCCCATCATGATCTGCCAGGATGGATTTATTACCAGCCACGCGGTGGAAAATATCACGCTGGAAGATACCGGACTGGTGAAAAAATTTGTGGGTGAATACGATCCGGAGCACTATCTGCTGAACCCGGAAGAGGTGATGGCAGTGGGGCCCTATGCGGTATCAAATTATTGCATGGAAGCAAAAAAGGCACAGGCAGAGGCGATGATCCGCGCCAAACAGGTGATTCTGGATGTGGCGAAAGAATTTGGCGAACTCACCGGAAGAAAATACGGTCTGTTTGAAGAATATAAATTAAGAGATGCGGAATACGCGATCGTTGCTATTGGTTCTGCCTGCGGTACCATTAAAGATACGGTGGACAGGCTGAGAAAGCAGGGGAAAAAAGTGGGGCTTCTCAAAGTTCGTGTATTCCGTCCCTTCCCCGGTAAGGAGATGGCAAAAGCATTGAAAAAATGTAAAGCGGTAGCCATCCTGGACCGCTGTGAAAGCTACAGTGCCAATGGAGGTCCTCTGGGATCGGAGCTGGAAGCTGCATTTTATAGGAATAAAAATGTTTCAGAGGTTATCAACTATGTATATGGTCTTTCCGGCAGAGATTTGACAATAGATCAGGTAGAGAACGTATATGACGAATTGGCAGAGGCGGCAGAACACGGTGCGAAAAATGAAAAATACCGTTATATCGGTCTGCGTGACAAGGAGGTATAACATCATGGAACAACAGTTTGATTTTAAGGAAATACAGGGCAGGGAAGAACGTCTGGCACCGGGACACCGTATGTGTGCCGGCTGCGGAGGGACCATTGCGGTAAGAAATGTTCTGAAAGCACTTCATCCCGGAGATAAAGCGGTGGTGGGAAATGCCACAGGATGTCTGGAAGTGTCTTCTTTTATGTATCCCTATACGTCATATCAGGACAGCTATATTCACAATGCCTTTGAAAACGCAGGAGCTACACTGAGTGGAGTGGAAGCAGCTTATCGATATATGAAAAAGACCGGCAGGCTGGAAGAGAATTATAAGTTCATCACTTTCGGCGGCGATGGCGGCACCTATGATATCGGTTTTCAATCCCTGTCTGGTGCTATGGAGAGAGGGCATGACATGGTCTATGTCTGCTACGACAACGGTGCTTATATGAACACCGGCATCCAGCGCTCATCTGCCACCCCGATGTTTGCCGACACGACAACGACGCCAGCCGGAAAAGTATCCAAAGGAAAGCCCCAGGGCCGGAAGGACCTGGCAGCCATTATGGCAGCACATAACATCCCTTATGTAGGACAGACTACTTTTGTCGGCAACATGAAAGATCTTTATACAAAATCTGAAAAGGCGATCTATACTGAAGGTCCGGCATTTTTAAATATTATGGCTCCCTGCCCCCGTGGCTGGCGCTATGATGCACCAGATATCATCGACGTGTGCAAATCTGCGGTAGAGACCTGCTATTGGCCGATGTTTGAAGTTGTGAATGGAAAATGGATCCTGAATTATAAGCCGAAAAAAAAGCTTCCGATTGAAGATTTTCTAAAACGTCAGGGAAGGTTTAAGCACCTTTTCAAACCGGGAAATGAGCAGCTGATCGAAGCCTTCCAGCGGGAAGTGGACAGAAGATGGGAAGAGCTGCTGGAGAAATGCGACAGGCAGTGCGGGAGTTCCGAATGATGGCGGGCTGGTAAAGCTACGAAGCAGCAACAACCTGGAGCTTTAACCATGAAATTGTTTGTGCCGCCTGAGGTGGCATGTTTAAAATAAGATTGATATTACGAAAAAGTAAAAGATAAAAGCCAGGCAATATTATAATATGTGCCTGGCTTTTATCTTTTTTAATTCTTTAAAATTTATTGTCCGTCTTCCTCAGCGGTTGGAACGTCTCCAAATATTCATTTTCTCTGCCTCTTTGATCAGATCGTCACGGAACTGAGGATGGGCTACAGAGATCAGTGCCTCCGCTTTCTGCCATGTAGAAAGACCTTTTAAGTTCACCTTTCCATATTCCGTTACAAACCAATGGGTATTAGCTCTTGTATCAGTTACGATAGAGCCGTTGGCAAGGGTTGGGCGGATTCTTGATACCAGTTCGCCCTGCTTGTTCTTAAAGGTGGAAGAGCAGCAGATAAAGCTTTTTCCTCCTTTAGAAAGATAGGCGCCAAGGACAAAATCCAGCTGTCCGCCGGCACCGCTGATATTTTTCGTTCCGGCACTCTCGGCATTAACCTGTCCGTACAGATCAATATCCACGGCATTGTTAATGGAGATAAAGTTGTCCAGTGCGCTGATGGAGCGTATATCATTGGTATAATCCACCGGTGCGCTCATGCACTCCGGATTGTCGTCCAGAAAATCATAGAGTTTTTTCGTGCCAGCGGCAAAGGCGTAGGTCTGGCGGAAGCGGTCAATATTTTTTCTGGCTCCGGTGATTTTTCCGGCTCTGGAAATATCTACAAAAGCATCTACATACATTTCCGTATGAACACCAAGATCTTTCAGATCTGATTCTGCAATCATCGAACCCACGGCATTAGGCATGCCGCCGATCCCCAGCTGGAGACAGGCGCCGTCCGGAATTTCTTCTACGATCAGCTTAGCTACTGCCTGGTCTACTTCCGTAGCTGTAGCAGCTCCCCCCATTTCCGCAATGGCAGGATTGTCTCCCTCTACGATCATATCAACTTTGGAAATATGAATACCTTCTTCTTTTCCACCAAGACATCTTGGCATATTTTCGTTTACCTCTACGATGATTGTCTCAGCACGTTCACAGCAGGCTCCCAGATGGGAAGCGCTTGGTCCAAAATTGAAATAACCATGAGAATCCATTGGCGCCACCTGAAAGACAGCTACGCGGGAAGGACAGGATAAATCCCGGTAGTACCTTGGAAGTTCCGAATAACGGATGGGCGCATAAAAAGCAAAACCTTTTGCGGCTGCTTTTCTCTCGATTCCACTCATATGCCAGGAATTCCATGAAAAATGTTCCCATGGATTTTCAATCTTAAATATTTCCGGCTCCCACATAAGGATACCACCACGGAACTTCACATCCGTAAGATCCTTCATTCTCTCAGCCAGCTCCCTGTCAACAGCTACAGGTGTAGTAACGGTCCAGCCATAGTCTACCCAGTCACCAGATTGGATGACTTTTGCCGCCTCTTTGGCAGTCGTAAGTTTACTTTGGTACATTGCTTCAAAATCCATCGCTCCAATATCCTCCTTACACTCATAAATAGTTATATTTCCATATTTTATTTAATTTACATTTTATCATTCATAAAATACATGGTCAAGTGAAATTTGCCTGTGCCTCATGGTGTATCATAGACTTGTATATATTATGAGATTATTATATAATAGTAAACAATATGGAGAATATACGGTCTTTGCCTATGCCCAGAGCGGCTTCTGCTGGAAGGTTCAGGTTACGGTAAAATAAATTCTGACTGGGCAGTTCAAAGCCGCCGGAAATAACCTGTGTCAGATTTAAGAAGGGAGTTGAAAGCCCAGAATTCTCAGGATTTAAAGCTTCCGAAAGGTTATTTAATCAAGAAAGGATGTCAATATATGAAAATGAATAGAAAATCCGATTTAAAAAGACAGGCAGCCTTTTTATTGATCGCCGCCCTGCTGGCAGGAATCCTGCCCATGCCTGGTTCATCGCCGGTCCGGGCCGCAGGCTATAGTGTCAGCAGTCCAAGGATAGACAGCAGCGGTATCACCACCTGGGACTGCATCTGGTTCGGGAAATACTGGCAGGAAGACACCAACAGGGACGGCAAGGCGGATAAAAAGGATGCCATGACTTCCATTAAGTGGCGGGTATTATCGGTAGAGGGAGATGAGGCCCTTCTGGTGGCGGACAAAAACCTGGACTGCCAGAGATATAATGATACATATGAAGACGTCACCTGGGAGACCTGTACGCTGCGCAGCTGGCTGAACGGGTATGGGGCAGCTAAGAACATATGTGGGAAGGATTATAGTTTTGAAAATTTTATAGATGACGCTTTTACTGTCAAAGAGCAGGCAGCGATTCATACAACAGATATAGAGAATAAAGACAATTTAGAATATGGAACCGCTGGAGGAAATAATACTTCGGATCAGGTGTATCTGCTGTCCGTCGATGAGGCAACAAATCCGGCATATGGATTTAGCTCTTCAATAGAAGACTACGCAGAAAGCAGAAGAGCTTTGAATACTGTTTTTACGAAAGGACAGGGGGCATATACATCAGAAGAATATGCGGGGAATGGTTACTGGTGGCTCCGTTCGCCGGGCAGATATAACAATAAGGCTTCCTACATGTTTTACAGGGGGAATGTCTATATGCATGGCAACAGTGTACACGACATTAATCTCACCGTCCGCCCAGCTTTGCATCTAAAACTGTCATCTGTCTCCAACTGGTCATATGCTGGTACCGTGACCTCCGATGGGAAAAAAGAAGAACCGGCGACTCCGACGCCGACGAAACCACAGAGGACTGAAGAGCCAGAAACGCCAACACCGACACCTCAGATCACAGAAGAGCCAGAAATAACATCTATTCCCCAGATCACATATGACCTCAAGGTAAAAATAACAGGAAATGGCTCAGTAACCTTAAAAACATCAGAAACTACAGTAATTACTGAGGGCAATGCTTCCATAGATATGAAAGTAAACGGCGGCGAAGATGTCCTGCTTACTTTCCAGCCGGCAGAAGAGTCCGGCTCCTATACCTTTACCATCGACGGAGAAGAAAAACAGGCAGAGGGAGATGCTTATAGGATTCCCAGTATTCAGAGCAGCCATACGATCCTTGTAACCTTTACGGAAAAACTCCAGCCAACTCCGGAACCAGCGCCCACACCTGTTGTAACGCCCACCCCGACGGCTACCCCACAACCGCCGGTTTCCACGGAACCACCGGTGCCGACGGAGACACCAGTACCAACGGAAACGCCGGTTCCTACAGAAACACCAGCGCCTTCCGCCACCCCGGAGGCGATGCCGTCTCTGCTACCGACTCCGTCCCCTGTGACAACACCGGAGGTTTCTGCAACTCCCCTTCCGAATAAAGACCTCTCTGCCATCACGGACGGCCTGGGAGTCTCCCCGGATACAGCAGTGAAGATCCAGACAGCGGCAAAAGAACTGGATGTCCCCATGGATACGATCCTTGTGACAGAACAGACCATACAGTCCCAGAAGACCGATAAGGACATAAAAGGGGCATATTTTGCCAGGATCCAGGCACGGGCATCCCAGATCACGGAAAAAAACATCAAACTGACCTGGAACCGGGTGAAGGGGGCTGACGGTTACGAGGTGTACGGAAACCGGTGCAACACAAAGAAATGGATCTATGAATATAAACGGAAGAACACCATAAAAAACGGAACGAAAAAATCCTATATCGACCGGAAATGCAAAAAGGGAACTTATTATAAGTATATGGTGCGTGCTTATAAGATCATCGATGGGAAGAAGGTGACCATCGCCGTCTCCAAGACGATCCACGTTATCACAAAGGGCGGAAAGAACGGAAATGCCAAGTCCGTGAAGCTGAATAAAAATAAAGTCACCTTAAAGGCAGGTAAGACATGGCGCATCAAGGCAAAAGAAATCAAAGAATCGAAACCGCTGCGGCACCACCGGGAGGTCAGCTTTGAGTCCAGCCGTCCCCAGACAGCCACCGTCTCCAAAAAAGGCGTCATAAAGGCGAAGAAAAAAGGGAAATGTACCATCTTTGCCTATGCCCAGAGTGGTGTCTACAGGAAGGTTCAGGTTACAGTAAAATGATTTAAATGTTTACATTAAGGTTAACTTAAGAACAGATTAAAAAATAAATGAATTTTAGATTGATAATTATTTGACAACTTCAAACAGGAATGTTATGATAGGTAATGTGAGTGGTGGGACAACGCATTGTGAAAAAATTAACAAAGTAATTCGGTATAGGCCTTATAAGGGAGATTTTTATGATAAAAGCAGTATATCCCGGCAGCTTTGATCCTGTTACCTATGGACATCTTGACATTATCAAGAGGGCATCGAAGGTAGTAGACGAGGTCATTGTAGCCATTTTAAAAAACAACAGCAAAAATCCTCTCTTTTCTTTGGAGGAACGGGTTCGTATGCTTGAGGATACGACAGAAGAATTTCCCAATGTCAAAATACAGACCTTTGACGGGCTTACAGTGGATTTTGCCAGGAGTGTGGAGGCAAAGGTTATGATCCGTGGACTCCGTGCTGTTTCAGATTTTGAGTCGGAGATGCAGATCGCCCAGACAAACCACAGTCTGGATCCGGATATCGATACGCTGTTTTTTACGACGAGCCTTGAATATGCTTTTCTGAGTTCTACGATTGTGAGAGAGGTGGCTTCCTATGGTTCCGATGTGTCCAATATGGTGCCGGCGGCTGTAGAAAAGATGTTAAGAAAAAAATATGCCCGATGACAGAGATCTCTCATGTGTCAGTTACAGAAAGCGAAAAGGGGAGTTATGCTTGATAAAGCTCACAGTATAAAACCGGAAATATTTCCGGCACATATAAAATAATTATTTTATTAAGGAGGATATAGTTATCATGTCTAAGAAAGTAGTTTTAGCAGGCGCTTGCCGTACTGCGATCGGAACAATGGGGGGTACACTCAGTACGACTCCGGCACAGAAGCTGGGATCTATCGTGATCGAAGAGGCTCTTAAGAGAGCAGGTGTTCCAAAGGAGCAGGTTGACCATGTATACATGGGCTGTGTTATCCAGGCTGGTCTGGGTCAGAACGTAGCACGTCAGGCTTCTATCAATGCTGGTCTTCCTATTGAGACACCCGCTGTAACGGTGAATGTTGTGTGTGGTTCCGGTCTGAACTGTGTCAATATGGCTGCCCAGATGATCCAGACAGGGGATGCAGATATCGTTGTGGCAGGTGGTATGGAGAACATGTCCATGGCTCCTTATGCTCTGAAACAGGCACGTTTCGGTTACAGAATGAACAACAATACCATCGTGGATACGATGGTAAATGACGCTCTCTGGGATGCATTCAATGACTACCATATGATCCAGACAGCAGACAATATCTGTGCAGACGACAGATGGAAACTGACCCGTGAAGAGCTGGATGAGTTTGCAGTAAACAGCCAGAATAAGGCAGTTGCAGCTCAGGAAGCAGGAAAATTTGATGATGAGATCGTTCCTGTAGAAGTAAAACAGAGAAAACAGACGGTTGTATTTGACAAAGATGAGGGACCACGTCCGGGTACTTCCATGGAAGGTCTTTCCAAACTTCGTCCGATTAACAAAGATGGTTTTGTTACTGCTGGTAACGCTTCCGGAATCAATGATGGTGCAGCAGCCGTTGTTGTTATGAGCGAGGAAAAGGCAAAAGAGCTTGGTGTGAAACCGATGGCTACCTTCGTTGCCGGCGCCCTGGCTGGTGTAGATCCGAAGATCATGGGTATCGGACCAGTTGCTGCTACACAGAAAGTTATGAATAAGACCGGACTCAGCGTAGCAGATATGGATCTGATCGAGGCTAATGAGGCATTTGCAGCACAGTCCATCGCAGTAGGAAGAGACCTGGGCTTTGATCTTGAGAAGCTGAATGTAAATGGTGGTGCCATCGCTCTCGGACATCCAGTTGGAGCATCCGGATGCCGCATTCTTGTAACACTTCTTCATGAGATGCAGAAACGCGACGCAAAGAAAGGTCTTGCAACCCTTTGTATCGGTGGTGGAATGGGTTGTGCTACCATCGTTGAGCGCGACTGATAAAAAGCATTTTAGTTCTATGCCAGAGGGGAACAGCCTCTGGCATAGGGACTGTTTATATGGAGGCTCGGCGGCATGCGGCTGAGTACTCCGTTCAAACATAATGAATGGAAAGGAGAGTTCCCGATATGGAATTCATTACTTATGACGTAGAGGACAAAGTTGGTATTATTACCATCAACCGTCCCAAAGCATTGAACGCATTGAACAGCACTGTTCTGGATGAACTGGATGCGACTCTGGATGCGGTAGATCTGGATGTGATCCGCTGTCTGATCCTGACCGGAGCAGGCGACAAATCTTTTGTGGCAGGCGCCGATATCGGAGAGATGAGCACGCTGACAAAAGCAGAGGGAGAGGCATTTGGCAAAAAAGGAAATGATGTATTCCGCAAGCTGGAGACATTCCCGATTCCGGTTATCGCTGCAGTAAATGGTTTTGCTCTCGGCGGCGGCTGTGAGATTTCCATGAGCTGTGATATTCGTATCTGTTCTGACAATGCTGTATTTGGACAGCCGGAAGTGGGGCTCGGCATCACACCAGGATTTGGCGGAACCCAGAGACTGGCACGCGTCATCCCTGTTGGTATGGCAAAACAGCTGATCTATACAGCGAGAAATATTAAGGCAGATGAGGCATACCGTGTTGGGCTTGTCAATGCTGTTTATACTCAGGAAGAACTGATGCCGGCGGCAAAGAAAATGGCAGCGGGAATTGCCATGCAGGCTCCGATCGCTGTCCGCAACTGTAAAAAAGCCATCAACGACGGTCTGCAGGTAGATATGGATCAGGCCATCGTAATTGAAGAGAAACTCTTCGGTGACTGCTTTGAGACAGAAGACCAGAAAGCCGGAATGGGCAATTTCTTAGAGAAGGACAAAGAGAAAAAATTAAAAGTAGTTCCTTTTCAGAATAAATAAGCAGGGGCAGTCTGTAGATTGAAATTGACCCGCGCGCATTTGCCAAATGTGTGCAGGTGCACACCTGGCTCATTGCGTAAGCGAGAATAAAGAAAAAATTATATATTTAGGAGGAAGGTAACATGATAGTAGGTATTATTGGTGCTGGAACGATGGGTTCCGGAATTGCTCAGGCATTTGCAATGACAGATGGAATGGAAGTTCGTCTTTGTGACATCAAGCAGGAATTTGCAGATGGTGGAAAAGCAAAGATTGAGAAAAACCTGAATTTCCTTGTAAAAAAAGAGAAGATTACACAAGAAAAGGCAACAGAGATTCTTGGCAAGATCAAGACTGGTCTGAAAGATATCTGTACAGACTGTAATCTTATCGTAGAAGTTGCTCCGGAGAATATGGATATCAAGAAAGCAACATTTAAAGAATTGATGGAGATCGTTCCCGCTGATTGTATGTTTGCTTCCAATACTTCCTCTCTTTCTATCACAGAGATGGGAGCTG
>JAAVZE010000020.1 GCA_022791495.1 Eubacterium sp. | reverse complement strand
TAAGGATGTAGCGGGCGAAGAAGAGGCGAAGGAGTCTCTGACGGAGCTGGTGGATTTTCTGAAGAACCCAGATAAATACCGGAAGATCGGGGCGAGAATTCCGAAGGGAGCGCTTCTGGTAGGTACTCCGTGTACTGGTAAGACCCTGCTTGCAAAGGCGCTTGCTGGGGTGGCCAGCGTACCTTTCTTTTCCCTGTCCGGTTCAGATGTTGGGGAAATGTTTGTGGGAGTGGGTGCTTCCCGTGTCCGGGATCTGTTTAAACAGGCACAGTCCATGGCGCCCTGTATCATATTTATCGATGAGAACGATGCCATCGGAAAGAGCAGGGATACCCAGTATGGCGGCGGCAATGACGAGCGGGAGCAGACGCTGAACCAGCTGCTCTCGGAGATGGATGGGTTTGATTCCTCCAAGGGTATCGTTATTCTGGGCGCTACCAACCGGCCGGAGGTGCTGGATAAGGCATTGCTGCGTCCGGGGCGTTTTGACCGGAGGATTATTGTTGAGAAACCGGATCTCAAAGGAAGGATCGATGTGCTCAAGGTGCATTCCCATGATGTGCTGATGGATGATACCGTGGATCTGGAGGAGATCGCTCTTGCGACTTCCGGTGCGGTGGGGGCAGACCTTGCCAATATGGTCAACGAGGCGGCGATCATGGCGGTCAAAGATGGCAGAAAGGTCGTCAGCCAGAAGGATCTCTTTGAGGCGGTGGAGGTTGTTTTTGCCGGAAAAGAGAAAAAGGACCGGATTCTGGGCGAAGAGGAGAAGAAGATTGTGGCATATCACGAGGTAGGGCATGCCTTAATCACTACTTTGTTGAAAAATGCAGAACCGGTGCAGAAGATCACCATCGTGCCCCGTACAATGGGAGCACTGGGTTATGTGATGCAGGTGCCGGAAGAAGAAAAATATCTGCGGAAAAAAGAAGAGCTGATTTCTAAGATTGTGACGCTCTATGGCGGAAGGGCTGCAGAAGAGATCATATTTGGTGACGTGACCACTGGCGCTTCCAATGATATCGAGCAGGCGACATCCATTGCCAGAGCCATGATCACCCAGTACGGTATGAGTGATAAATTCGGCATGATCGGACTGGAGTCCATTCAGAACCGCTATCTGGACGGGCGGACTGTTATGAACTGCGGGGACCGGACGGAGAGTGAAGTGGATCAGGAGGTTATGGCGTTTTTGAAGGAATGCTATGAAAAGGCCTACAAGATGATCGATGAAAATAAAGAAGTTCTTCATAAGCTGGCAGCACATCTGGTGGAGCGGGAGACCATCACTGGAAGAGAGTTTGTCAGGATCTATGAGGAGGAGACGGGAACTGTTCTGAAAAAGGACGATGACAAGGATAAACCGGAGATTGAGGAGAACACAGATGGCGTATGAAGTATTGGTACTGGATGTAGACGGAACCTTGATGCGGACGGATAAGACGATTTCAAAGAAGACCATCGATGCTATCGTGGACCTGCAGCAGTCCGGGGTGAAGGTGGCGATTGCTTCCGGCAGATGTACGGCGGGGATTCTTCCCACAGCCCGGATGATCCGGCTGGATGAATTTGGCGGCTATATCGTTTCCTATAATGGAGGATGTATCAGTAACTGCCAGACCGGGGAGATCATTTACAATATCAATCTTCCTGAGGGAATTGTGCAGGAGATCTATGAATTCTCCAAGAAGGAAAAGACCGGAATCATGACCTATCATGGAAATGACATTATCGCAGAAAATGACGCAGACCAGTATATACAGATCGATGCGAAGGGTTGTGGTATCGATATTCATGTGGTGGAGGATTTTGGAAAAGAGGTTGTCTATCCAGTGAATAAATGTCTGCTTACGGGGGATCCGGATTATATGGCGGGTGTTGAACCAAAAGCGGCAGCAGCTTTTGAGGGACGGCTGAGTGTGTACCGGTCCGAGGATTTTTATGTGGAAATGATGCCTCTGGGCATCGATAAGGCATATGGACTGTCCAGGCTGCTGGACCGGCTGGGTTATTCAAGAAAGCAGATGATCTGCTGCGGCGACGGTTTCAATGACATATCCATGATCGAATACGCCGGCGTCGGCGTGGCGATGGCAAATGCCAGTGAGGAAGTGAGGGCAAAGGCAGATTATATCGCGCCCCACTGTGATGAGGATGGGCTGGTGGATGTAATCAGGAAATATTTTTAGAGGAGGCGGCAGGGTGTTTGACTTAGAGGCGGAGTTGAAAAAGCTTCCGGATAAGCCGGGAGTGTATCTAATGCATGACAAAGAGGATCATATCATTTATGTGGGAAAAGCTGTTGTGCTGAAAAACCGGGTGAGGCAGTATTTTCAGAAGAGCCGCAACGTGTCCCCTAAGATTGCCAGAATGATCGAGCAGATCGCATGGTTTGAGTATATCGTGACGGACAGTGAGTTAGAAGCCCTGGTGCTGGAGTGCAACCTGATCAAAGAACACAATCCCAAATATAACACGATGCTGAAGGATGGCAAGGGCTATCCTTTTTTGAAAGCTACGATTCAGGAGGATTTTCCGCGGTTTGTCCTCGCCAGGCAGATGAAACGGGACGGTGCCAAATATTTTGGACCCTTCACCAGTGGAGCGGCGATCCGGGATACCATCGAGCTTCTGAATAAACTGTTTCATCTGAGGAACTGCCGGAAGGTTCTGCCCCGGGATGTAGGGAAGGAGAGACCCTGCCTGTACCATCAGATGGGGCAGTGTCCGGCGCCCTGCCAGGGCAGTGTGGGCAGAGAAGAATACAGGGAAAACTTTCAGAAGGCCCTTTCGTTCCTCAATGGAAACACGAAAGAAGTTATGAAGGATCTGCAGCAGAAGATGGAACAGCTGGCCCAGAATATGCAGTTTGAAGAGGCAGCAGTCTACCGGGATCTCATCGACAGTGTCAGGCAGGTGACGGAGCGCCAGAAGATCACCAGTGAGGACCAGGAGGACAGGGATATCATCGCCATCGCCAGAAATGAGGACGAGGCAGTAGTGCAGGTATTCTTTATCCGTGACGGGAAACTGATCGGCAGGGAACACTATTATCTGTCGGGAGTGCTGGAAGAGGATGAGGGGCACATTTTAAGTGCCTTCATCAAGCAGATGTATGCGGGGACGCCCTATGTGCCGCGGGAACTCTGGACCGAGTGTGAGCCGGAGGACAGTAGCGCGATCCTGGAATGGCTGGCGAAAAAACGGGGGCATAAAGTATTTTTCAGACATCCGAAACGGGGAGAGAAGGTGCGGCTGCTGGATCTGGCAAAGCGCAATGCCCATATGGTTCTTGCCCAGGATGCCGAAAAACTTAAGCAGGAGAGAGAAAAAACACTGGGGGCGATGGAAGAGATCGAGAGGCTCCTGGGGCTTCAGGGGCTGAACCGGGTAGAATCTTATGATATCTCTAATATCAATGGCTTTGAGACGGTGGGTTCCATGGTGGTATTTGAGAAGGGGCGGGCCAAGAAAAACGATTACCGGAAGTTCCGAATACGGATGGTGACAGGACCCGATGATTATCACTCCATGGAAGAGCTTTTGACGAGGCGTTTTACCCACGGCCAGAGACAGGAACTGGCGGAGATGGATTCCTTCCGGTTGTTTCCGGACGTGATTTTTATGGATGGGGGAAAGGGACAGGTCAATGTGGCGGAGAGGGTTCTCCAGGAGTTAAAAATTGATATTCCGGTATGTGGCATGGTAAAAGACGACCATCACAGGACAAGAGGGTTATTTTTCAGAAACGAAGAGATACCCATCGATATCCATGGCCAGGGCTTTCGGCTCATCACCAGGATCCAGGATGAAACCCACCGTTTTGCCATTGAGTACCACCGGCAGATCCGGGGAAAGGCACAGGTGCATTCCATCCTGGATGACATTCCCACCATTGGTACAGCGAGACGGAAAGCTTTGATGAAATATTATGAATCCCTGGACGATATCAAGAAAGCCACGGTGGAGGAGTTAAAGGAAGTGCCGGGGATGAATGAGCGCTCGGCGAAAGCTGTAGTAGAGTTTTTCCAGGAAGGGAGAGGAGATCCAGACACGCTGGTTTGATTAAGAAAATATTACAGATAAGTTTAAGTTGTAATGTTTTATCTAGTGTGTTAAAATATCAATATGGAGTAATCGTGTTACAGGGTGTGTTGACCTCATTCTGCAAAGAATGGGGGTGATGTCTATGAAAAATCATTTTGATTTTAAGGATTTAATGACATTTGGTCTATTCCTTTTGGCATTACTTACATTCGTATTTTCGTTTTGTAAGTAGTAGTACATAGTAAAGCCACCCTGAACTTGACGGAGATGGGTGGCTTTGCTATCTAAACTAATTGGTCAACCCCTTGTGGGCGGTTGCTCCTATATAAATTGTATTATAACATGAAACATTTAAAAAGTAAATATATTTAAATTTATATATTGTTTTTTAATATAAGGTTTTCGTATTGTCTCACCGGAATTTTGGATAGTCGTATGTATACAACGCTTTCGTGGAATAACATCTGCTGAATAACAGGATCCGCTGGGCGATTTTCTCCGAGTACCATGGATCTGTGGCGTACTGGTGGTTCAGATTGGAAGGATTAAATCTAAATTTAAATATTGTGTTCTGGCTTGGCTTTGCCTCAAAGTAGTTTTCCCGGATGAATTTGGCGGCGCCGTAGATGGCTTTGTCCACAGTGGTCCATCCTTTGTAGTAGGCGTGGGAGGTGGCTCCGGTCTTTGGATCGCTGTCATAGGCTTTGATTCCGTACAGATTGTAGACCGTGGCGGATTTTGGGATTTTTTTTGTGATTAATTTCCCTCCGGAACGGGCATAGGAGGGCAGCGCAACGCGGGTGATCCGGTTGCCCCGGGCGAGGGTGCTGGTGCCGTAGGCGGACTCGAGAAATGTCTGGGACACAAAGTACATCGGATCAATGCCCTCTTTTTTCGCGGCGGCAAGCATCACCTTTCCTTTTCCGTACAACACGCTGTATGAGGGACCGTGTCCTTTGTTTTCACAGGCATTCTTGATGTAATAATTATAGGTGGATAAAAATTTCTCTTCGTTTACAGGGCGGAATTTATCCAGCCGGAGGAACTGGAATCCGTAGGAAGTATCTTTTTTATAATTTACCAGCCGTTTGTATTCTGCCAGAGAGGCACGGCCGGTACGGTTTTTCTGGATTGCGGCATAATTGTTCAGGGTCCAGTTGTACCGGGTAAAGATCTTCTTTCCCACGAAATTCAGAACCGGTTTGGAGAGTTGCGCCACGCCCAGGGTTTCGTCCCAGAGATAGTTGATGCCCAGTGCCTTTACCACTTCCTGGAAAGGTACAAGGATAGTCTTTACCTCTGACTTGCTGTAGATTACAGACACCGGTGCCTGGGGCAGAGAGCTGGTGTTCTGGTTAACCGTGATGGAAGGCTGGTTCAGATGCATGACGATAAATTTGTCATTTTTAGAAATGGTTATTTTCTTTAATTTCTTATTATATTTATAGCTCACCTTAATTCCCTGACTGGCAAAGGTTTCTTTCAAAGGAACCATAACGGTTCCATTTATCTTCACCGCTGGAGTCTTCTGCAGGTTGAGTTGTTTGGACTCATAGACTACGGTGATCTTTTCACCGCGGTAGCTGGTCTCCTGGCCGCCGATGGTGTAAGGCACGGTGATGGCATTTTTCCCGCTGGCTGCCGATGGCGCCGGAGTGGCGGAATTCTGAATCTCCCAGACCGAGATGGCATCTGCACCTGCAGAGAGGATATTGGTGCCAAGGCACATGCACAGGAACAAGGCGAATAATGATCTCAAACGTCTCATAATCGGGTTTCCTTTCTCATAGACTATTTAAAAAAGCGGAGTTCCGTGTAAAGATGAATATTATATCGGGAATTAACAATGTGATGTGGGGTGGACCTCTGCTGATTCTTCTGCTAGGGATACATATTTATTTTACTATAAGGACAGGATTTGTCCAGCGGAAAATAAAAAAAGCAGTGAAATACTCTGTGAGGGGGGAGGCTTCCCAGGGTATGAGTGCCTTTGGCACACTCACTACGACACTGGCGGCGACGCTGGGGACCGGAAATATCATCGGTGTGTCCACAGCAGTTTATCTCGGAGGGCCGGGTGGAGTGTTCTGGTGCTGGGTCACCGGCCTGCTGGGGATGGCGACTACCTATGGGGAAACCCTTCTCTCCTGCCGGTACCGGAGAAAAGATGCGGAGGGGCACAATGTGGGCGGAGTTATGTATGTCCTGGAACGTGGGCTGGGAAAGAAGAGACTTGCCTTTTTTTATAGTTTTCTCATCTGCCTGTCAGCTTTCTGCGCCGGTTGTACCACCCAGTCCAATGCGATCTCTGAGACTTGTATGGACGTGTGGGGGATTCCCAAGTGGGCGGCGGGGATCGCGGTAGCGCTTCCGGTTGGCCTGGTCATTCTTCAGGGGGTGAAGTGGATTGAACAGGTCTGTATGGCGCTGGTACCGGCGATGGCCTTTCTATTTCTGGGAGGCTGCATCGCGTTTATCTTTCTGCATGTTTCTCTGCTTCCAGAGGCTGTTCTTGTAATTGTTAAATCTGCTTTTAGCACCAGTGCTTTTTTTGGGGGGGCAGTGGGCTTTTCTGTGGGAAGGGCAGTGAGATACGGGGTGGCGAGAGGATTATTTACCAATGAGGCAGGATTGGGAACCTCTGGTATCGCAGCGGCGTCGGGATCGGATCACATCCCGCCGGAACGGCAGGGACTGATCTCCATGACAGCGACTTTCTGGGATACGGTGGTAATGTGCGCGATAACCGGGATCGTAGTGGTCATGTTTGTGCTTATGAATGAACAGGTGCTGGTGGATCTGCCTGCCGGACTTCTTGTAAAGGGAGCCTTTGACACACTGCCTCTGCTGGGGGAGGAGCTGATCGCGGTAGCTACTGTATGTTTTGCGGTGGCGACATTGATCGGCTGGTCCTATTTCGGACAGGTGGCAGCAGATTATATGGGGGGAAAATCCCTGGTGAGAAGCTATCAGTATATTTATGTGATCATGATCTTTGCCGGTGCGGTGATGCCGATGGGGATCGTGTGGGAGATCACGGATTTTATCAACATTTTCATACTGATTCCGGCAGTATATGCGCTGATAAAGTGCCGGAAGAGCATCTGTTGAGGTTGCTGAGGGGTGCGATTTTCAGCCGCCCTACTATGGAGCAGAAATGTAGTGTGCGGAGCAAGTTTGCCTGAAGGCAAACTTAGGAGGGGCGCGATTTTCAGCCGCCCCTTAAAATACCCCTTGTGATATAAGGAATATCATAGTAAAATAGAACATGTATGGGATAAGATTGCAGTAGAAAGGCATGGTGCAGAACATTGAAAAAACAGGCAGCAGTAATTTTTGGAGGAATTTCTTCGGAGCATGAGGTTTCCTGTGTCTCCGTTGTGAATGTAGCGAGTGGATTTGATGAAGATAAATACGAACTGACATTGATCGGTATTACGAAGGAAGGAAGATGGGTACTTACGGATTCCACAGCCAGCATTAAAGACGGTACCTGGAAAAATGGCACTCAGACAGCTGTTTTGTCCCCTGACAGGGGCAGGCCCGGCGTACTGATTTTTGGAGAAGGTACTTATACTTATAAAAAAATAGATGTGATTTTTCCGGTGCTTCACGGAAAGTTTGGTGAGGACGGAACGATTCAGGGATTGTTCGAGATGTCAGGCATACCATATGTGGGCTGTGGTGTATTGAGTTCTGCGGTGAGCATGGATAAGATCTCCACGAAAATATTTGTGGACCAGCTGGGCATCCGGCAGGCGGGATATGTGACGGATATCGCTAAGGATCTGAGTGAGATGGAACACACAGTGGAACAGGTGGAGGAAAAGCTGGGATATCCCGTATTTGTAAAGCCATCAAATGCAGGATCGTCCCGTGGCGTCAGCAAGGCCTGTGACAGAGAGGAGCTAAAGCGTGCCCTGCAGCTGGCGAAGGAGCATGACACCCGTGTCCTGATTGAAGAAATGATATACGGCCATGAGGTGGAATGTGCGGTGCTGGGCGGCAATGAAGTACGGGCCTCCAAAGTAGGAGAGGTCCAGGCGGCGGCAGAATTTTATGATTATGAAGCCAAGTATCACAATTCCGAGTCAAAGACAGTGATCGATCCTCCGGAGATCCCGGCAGAGGCAAAAGAAAAGGTCAGGGAAAATGCAGTGAGGATATTTAAGGCAGTCAGTGGTTTTGGATTGTCCCGGGTGGATTTTTTTATTGAGAATGACACTAGTGAAGTAGTGTTTAATGAGATCAACACACTTCCAGGATTTACCAATATTAGCATGTATCCTATGCTCTGCAATGACATGGGACTATCTATATCGGAACTGATCGACCGTCTGGTCGGGACTGCGTTCGAGAGAGAATAGTCAGCCGTGGCGCACAGCATAAAATAACAGGATAAGGGGAAGACTAATGAAAAAGAATGTAAAAGTTTCCATTAGTGGGATTCAGAATAATGACAATCAAGAGACGGTGGAGGTTGTCTCTGTGGGAGAGATGCTGCAGAGGGATGACCACATCTGTGTCTCTTACGAAGAGGCTGCGGATAATGCAGACGGCGTGGACTGCCAGCTGGTAAAGAGTATGCTGAAAGTAAAGCCGGATCAGATCGAGATCATCAAAAAAGGAGCCGCCCAGACCCACATGGTCTTTATCGAAGACCGGGACACCATTTCATATTATTCCACTCCTTTCGGGGAGCTGGAGGTAGCGATCCATACGGACCGGCTGGAGCGGAAAGAGCGGGACAATGGATTTCAGATCCTGTTGGAATACGCCCTGGAGATCAATGCCTCCCATATGTCGAACTGCAACGTGGATATCCGGGTTGACTACTTGTAACGCCAGGGTCAAAAGTTCAAAATACCTATCATGTTTACATGATAAATAAGTTCTAACGAACTTATTCGCATTTGCACTTGGGACCCAATATATTTTGAGGAAAGGAGATGGCGGCGTGAAATTTTCATTTACAAAGATGCATGGTACCGGGAATGACTATGTATATGTGGATCTTTTCCGGGAAAAACTGGAGAACCAGGCAGAAGCCGCAAAGGTGGTCAGTGACCGGCATTTTGGAATAGGCGCAGACGGTCTGATCTGCATTGCTCCGTCGCAGACAGCGGACTGCCGGATGATCATGTATAATGCCGATGGCTCCGAGGGGGCGATGTGCGGCAATGGAATCCGGTGTGTGGCAAAGTATGTCTATGATCATGGTATTGTGCGAAAAGATCATATGTCTGTGGAGACAAAAAGTGGGATCAAACAGCTGGAACTGACCGTCGAGGACGGAAAGGCCGTATATGTCAAGGTAAATATGGGAGAGGCGGTACTGAAGCCGTCGGAGATCCCAGTTCAGGCGGAGGGAGAGGATTATATTGCCCAACAGATTGAGGCAGGGGGCAGAAGCTACACCGTAACCTGTGTCTCCATGGGAAATCCCCATTGTGTGGTTTTTACAGAGGGGATTGACAGGATGGATCTGGAAAAGACCGGTCCCCTGTTTGAAAACCATCCTTTGTTTCCGGACCGTATCAACACAGAATTTGTGGAAGTCTTAGACAATCATACGCTGAAGATGCGGGTCTGGGAGAGAGGTTCCGGGGAGACAATTTCCTGTGGTACGGGAACCTGCGCAGCTACGGTAGCTGCAGTACTGAACGGACACTGTCCACGGGGAGAAGAGATCGAGGTGAGGATACGCGGCGGCGCGCTCTATGATACATACCTGGAAAATGGCGAGGTGCTTATGAAGGGACCTGCAGTCGAGGTTTTTCAGGGAGAAATAGAGATTTAACCGTTGGTCCGGAGGGTGTCGGCGCTGTGGCACGATTATTTTTAACAGCGCAGAAAAGAGGGTAATTATGGCGATTCGGTTAAATGAGGACGAGGCAGTGGTTCAGCAGATTCAGGAAGGGCTCAAGGCGAGGGACGGCCATTGTCCCTGTGTCCTTCAGATAAATGAGGACACTAAATGTATGTGCCGGGAATTTCGGGAGCAGATCGCAGATCCGGAGTTTGAGGGCTATTGTCACTGTATGTTATATTATAAGGAAAAAGATTAAAAAATGAGGTGATGCTATGGCAGCGATAGAATTAAATGCAGCAAATTTTGAAGAAAAGGTTTTAAAATCAGATAAGCCCGTGTTGGTGGACTTCTGGGCAGTGTGGTGCGGACCCTGTAAGATGATGTCTCCAAGAGTGGACGAGATTGCAGATGAGCAGAAAGACCGCCTGATCGTGGGCAAATTAAACTGTGATGAAAATATGGAGATTGCCCAGAGTTATGGAATCACAGGAATCCCGGCATTTTTCCTCTTTAAAGGGGGAGAAGTGGTGGAGAAGGTAATGGGAGCGATGCCCAAAGGAGAGCTTCTGGCCGCCATTGAAAAACATCTTTAAAAATGAGGATAGTGCAATGTATAAACGCCCAGTCTGACAGATTTTATTATTTCTCTGTCAGACTGGGCGTTTTTTGGAATATTTAGTTCAATGGCGTATTGTACTAGTCAAAATAATCGATCTTCATCGCGTGCTTTACCTCGGAAAGAGTCTGGGCGGCTACTTCCCTGGCCTTCTGGCTTCCTTTATGGAGGATCTCCATCACAGCGGGAATATCTTTTTCCAGCTCGTGGCGTCTCGCCTGAATCGGCTCTAATTCTTCCATAAGAACCGCATAGAGGAATTTTTTTACTTTCACATCCCCTAAACCGCCGTTGGTGTAGTGGGATTTCAGTTCTTCCAGAGATGCATACTCTGGCAGATGGTGTTCAAAATGTTCCTCACGGCAGAAAGCATCCAGATAAGTAAATACACAGTTACCCTCCAGTTTTCCGGGATCTTCCACGCGGATATGGTCGGGATCGGTGTACATGCTCATCACTTTTTTGCGGATTTCCTCTGGAGTGTCCGAGAGATAAATGCAGTTTCCCAGGGACTTGCTCATTTTGGCTTTGCCGTCGGTGCCCGGAAGGCGCATACACGCTTCGTTGTCGGGAAGTAGGGCTTTTGGCTCTACCAAAACCTCATCATAGGTGGAGTTAAAGCTGCGGACGATCTCCCTTGCCTGCTCCAGCATGGGCAGCTGATCGTCCCCCACAGGAACAGTAGTTGCCTTAAAGGCAGTGATGTCCGCCGCCTGGCTGATGGGATAGGTAAAAAAGCCTACAGGGATACTGGTGTGGAAACCGCGCATGCTGATCTCGGTCTTTACTGTGGGGTTCCGCTTCAGCCGGGAAACCGTCACGAGATTCATATAGTAAAAAGTGAGCTCTGTCAGCTCTGAGATGTAGGACTGGACCAGAAGGGTAGATTTTTCTGGATCAAGTCCGCAGGACATGTAGTCCAGGGCAACTTCCGAGATATTACTGCGGACCTTATCCGGGTTGTCAAAGTTATCGGTCAGCGCCTGGGCGTCTGCGATCATGATGTATATGTCATCGAATTCTCCAGAGTTCTGGAGTTCTACCCGCCGTCTCAGAGATCCTACATAGTGCCCCACATGAAGTCTTCCAGTGGGCCGGTCGCCAGTTAAAATTATTTTCTTCATATATGTTAATCCTTTCCTGCTAGTACAACGTATATTAAGTCTTTTTATGTTAAACGCAGGATTCGGTTTTATCTGCAAGGAACAAAATCGACGGCGTAGCGGTGGCTACGGCTAGATTTTGTGACACAGCAGATGAAATCGAAGACAAGTTTAATGTAAAATTATTTAGTATACGTTGTACTAGTATTCAAAGACAATTTTATCGGTTTTCCGGCGAAAAGTCAACCAGAGGAAGGAATTCCCCTGCAGTCTGCCGGATGTCCCGTGCGCGAATCGTGTGATTTCGTGTCTGAAATCCCTTGACAAGGAAAAATGTAATATATTGTAAATGCTAGAAAACGACGTTTTTACTATGGTTTCCAGTGCTTCTTGGGGAAAAAACGTCAAAAAAGGTCAAAATTTCAGACACGAAATCACAGCATTCGCGCACCAGGGGTTGAAACAGGGGTTATTTTGTGATATGTTGCAGATGACACTTAAAAATTGTAAATAGGAGGAAAGTGTGAAGGAGATTGTCGGTTCAAAAAAACCTCACCAGGCAATCTTTCGCCCCGCAGAGCGGGATTCTCTTCACATGGATTGTTTGTGTCTACGCGTTGCTTGCACAAACATCGGTTATGCGTAGAAAGCAACGCAGAAATGAGGAAAAAATGTACACATCGGGGAAAAGGAAAACAAAGGGATGGGGAAGTGCTCTTAGAGCAAGAATTATGTCACTGTTTATGATCCTGTGTCTGGTTATGAGCTCTGTCGTATCGGCACCAGTGAGCAGGGCAGCCAGCCAGACCGCCGACGAGAAGATATGGGAAAGCGAAGAGTCTGGTTACCGTCTGGAGGCGTCACAGACCTCCGCCTGGGAAGGCGGCTATACGGCAGAGATTACAGTACGGAACACGGGGAAGGAAGAACTTAGAAACTGGTCGGTAACGGCTGAGCTGCTGGAAGGGGATATCGAGAATGCGTGGAATGCCGGGGTAAAGAAGATCGGGAAGCAGGTAGTGGTCTTTGAATCGGAACAACACAACATGATTATTCCCTCTGGGGAAAAAGCAGTCTTTGGATTCAAGGTCACGGGAGGAAGTTTTACGGATCTCCTTTCCCTAAAACTGGTTCCCGGAAAGATCCTCAATACCAGCCGGGCAGACATGACCTTTAAGGAGACCGGAAGCTGGGACGGGCACAAGATCATGGAGGGAACCATAACAAATCAGAGTGGAAGGACCATTAGAGACTGGTCCCTCTCCTTTGAGATGGAAGGCAAAATAGTAAATATATGGAATGCAGAGGCGGCAGAGGAATGCGGCAGCACCTTTCATCTGAAAAATTGTGGTTACAATGGCGTTCTTAAACCAGGAGAATGCGCCGTATTCGGTTTTCAGGTCGCCTATGATACGGAAGCTTTCAGCGGCATCCACAATGTCAGGATATTTGCCGGTGATCAGGGAACGGGAGGCGAGGATGTAAAACCGACAGAGACGCAGAAACCGACACCGACAGCTGTTGCTACTGCGGTTCCAGCCACGGAGGTGCCCACAGCGACAGCTGCGCCAGAGCCGGCAGTGACGCCATCCGTGTCGGAGAAGCCGGGAGAACAGGTTTCCGAAGAGGATATCCAGTTTATCCAGGTGGAGAACCGGGACTGGAATATGGATATGATCCACGCCAACGATCCGGCGGTGCAGGCGGCGAAAAGAAAAGCCGACAGAAAGATCCGGGTCACGATGCTGGACTCCGGCATTAACTACAGCGATGAGGTTGAGGTGGTGCAGCGGAGAAATTTTGTGGAGGGGCAGGATGAGATGAGCTGCCTCTTTGAAGACGGCAGCGGCCACGGGACAGCTATCGCAGAAATACTGGCATCTGATCCGAAGGCTGCCTATGATGACAGCGACGGAGAGGATGATTTTGGAACTTATACCTATTGTAGTGAGACCGATAACGACGATGAAGATGACGACGGAAACGAAGACGGAGAGACCATCGATGCGGGGGAAGCAGGGAAGGTTTCCATGGGAGACCTGTTGGACAGCGGCTATGAATGGACCGAGGGCGTGAACCCCAACATCGAGTTGTTTTCGGGTAAGGTATTGGATGAAGAAAATGAGACCACCGTGGACCGGGTGGTGGAAGGCATCGAGTGGGCCATAGAGAACGAGACGGATATACTCAGTCTGAGCCTGGGCATGGATAAGGATTCCGAAAAGCTGCACAGGGCAGTGAAAAAGGCGGCAGAGAGCGGAATGCTGATTATCGCCGCTGTGGGAGAGGACGAGAAGACAGACTATCCGGCGGCATACCCGGAGGTTATGGCGGTGGGCATGGTAAACAGCATGGGTGAAACGGCAGGTGTCAGATCAGAAGTGTGCGCCCCCGGAGACTTCATCCTGTCCCGGGGTGTATTTGACAGCATGCAGGTCTTTTCCGGCAGCAGCATGGCGGTTCCCCATGTGGCGGGGTTGGCGAGCATCCTATGGCAGCAGGACACCACAAAGGCTGCGGCCTTTATCCGCGGTCTGATCGACGTGTCTGCCAACCGGCGACCGGAGGAGGAAGGCGGATATGGTCTTATCGACTGCCGCTACGCGCTGGATACCTATGAGGAATTTGAGGAACAGGTCCGAAGAGAACCCGGTCTGCTGGATCGGATCTCCAGGAACCGGAATCCAGAGAAGGTCAAGGAAGAGGTGGCGGGAACCATCGATAACGAGACAGAGGTGGAAACCGATGAGGAGATGGAAAAGCTTCATGGGAGTTGGGAATCAGAACTTCATAAGCAGTTTGTCAGCAAAAAGTATAGAGACAAATGGACAAACGGCAAAAAGTACGTTCGCATATTACAAAGAGGGTTGTCCTTTGTGGATAAAGCAGATAAAAATCCGGAGTGTTACGGTATGCGGGACCATCCCTGGTTCCATGGCTTTTATGGCGGTGTAGAGAAGACGGACGGTTCTGGGGGAAAGACGCCCAGATCCAATTATATGACCAGTTTCCGTACATTGCTGGAGCTGGCGGAGGGGATGAGGCGCCAGGGAGAGATCAAAGACATCAGCACTGAGAGTTCCTATCCTGCGGTGGAGAGTACCCTGAAGGGAATTAAAAAAGCTTTCCGAGATAAGGATAAGGTGGGAAGCCAGAGCTGGAAAGATATTGATGAAAATTGTGGGAAACAGGGGGGCTCGATCCCTAAGGACTGCCGGAGCCTGCTGATCTATGGCATGGCGCTGCATACCCTGGGGGACACCTTCTCCCACAGCAGTTTTGGTCTGGAAAAGGTTGTCCCTAAGAAGAAGTCCCAGAATAAAGATAAGGTGATAGCCGGGAAGGTGAAGTGGAAGAGATATGCCCACGGTTCGGATAAGAAGGGAGAGTGGTATGCCGACAATACGAAGAGCAGAAAACTCCGGTACCAGTCTGCTAAGGCGGCTACCAAAGCGGCGATAAAAAAGATACAGGTAGATCCAGAAAAGGGGCTGGCTGGTTATGAGAATTACGGTTCGGCAGTAGAGGCTTTTTGCCCCAAAAAGCAATTTAGCAAGCTAAAAGAGATGTTTGTTACAGTGAAGGACAAAACGGGGAAAAAAGTAAAAATTCCCAAGATACAATATCTCGAAGAGGGATATGCTTTAAGAGATTTTGCCAATAGTTATGAAAAGGAAGTGAAGATCACAGGCAGGACTTCGAAAGATTTGGAGAAGTATCTTGCATATGTAGACCAGGAACTGCTGAAGGACCGTTTCAAAAAGTGCGGGCTGCTCAAGATCAAGCGGGATCAGAAAATGAGTATGGATAAGAATTCTACTCTCAAGGTAAAGGTTGGGGGCAAAACCATCCTGGATCTGCTACCAAAAGGGGACAGTATATTCCTTTTACTGCCGGAAGATCTGGAGTGTCAGGTGGAGAACACGAAATCCCAGGGAACCAACACCATTTGTACCATCGAGGGAGGTGTCTTATACGATGAAATCGGCAGAAAGATGCGGTATCACGTGCCGGAAGATTCCGAGGAGCTTGACGAAGAGGAGGAAATGAAACTGTGTGATCTGAGGCAATATGAGATGTCCACGGATTGTCTGGTCAAAGGAAAGGTCGTTTATTTTGATTATACTGTGGGATCGGCTTCTAAGGAAAATATGCCCGGACTGGGGGGAGTGAATATCCGCTTCCGGTCGCGGGATACCGGAGATGTGTACAACACAAAATCCAAAATAGACGGCGCCTATCAGATCGAGGTGCCCGCCGGCAGATATGACGTCACCTATGAGAAAGGCGAGAAGTATACCGTTGTGAACCAGTCAGTCGCCATAACTTCTGTTATGGATCTATATAAAAATACTACGATTGAGCTTATCGATGAGGAGTGGTTTGGCGAGGGATATCTGGACGCCTATTTATATGACGGGTCAACAGGAGGTCCCCTGGCAGGGGCAGAGGTACGGATCTATGAAGGTGTAGAATGTTATCATAATGCTCCGGTACACTCTGTGAAGACGGATGTAAAGGGATATTTCTCTACTGGTTTTCTGAGTGCAGGCGCCTATACCATTGTGGTCAGCAAGGAGGGTTACAGCCCCCTGTCTATTTATGGAACGGTCATTGGAAATATCAGAGGATTTATGTCAAAAATCATATTATATAAAAGGGAGGGGTAGATATGGTAAGAATCTTGAAGCGGGCATGCTGCCTCACTGCCGCTGCTGTTGTGCTACTGTGCACCAACAGCAACGGCAGTGCCAAGGTACACAGCGGAACCTTTGAGGGGAATACCAGATGGTACTATGACACCCGGACGAAGACAGTCACCATCGACTGTAAAGGGCGGATGGAGGACGGTGGCCAGCATGGGGTATCTATGGACTGGAGAGGGGATGAAAGGTATCTGAAAGCTCAAAAAGTGGTGTTTAAAGAGGGAATCACCTATATTGGAGATTTTGCCTTTCATAATTTCCAGAATATAAAGGAAGTGGTACTGCCGGAAGGACTGGTATCCATCGGATATTCAGCCTTCTGGAAGACCTATCATTTAAAAAAGATCCATTTCCCATCTTCTCTAAAGAGGATCGGAGAACATGCCTTTTATGTATCAGGAATCGCTTCCGTGTCCTTAAAGCACGTAGAAAAGGTTGGGAGCGGGGCATTTTCCGGTACAAAATTAAGGCATGTCACCATCCCTGCTGGCACATCTTTCGGGAGTTATGCCTTTTCTGGGTGTGATGACTTAAAAAGTGTGAGAATTGAGGAGGGGGTAAAAACCCTTAGCTATGGTATGTTTTCCCAGTGTGGGTTTAAAAGGGTTACCATCCCTGCCAGCGTGACGGAGCTTGGAGAGCATGCCTTTTATGCTTTTTCACCGGAAGAGGGAAAGTTAAAGAAGGTTACCATCCGCTCCACGAAGATCAAAAAGTGGGGGAAGGGAATCTTTGGAAAGGCGAGAAAGGATCTGGTGATCCGGGTGCCAAAGAGCAAGAAAAAGGAGTACACGAAGGCACTGCGGAAGGGAGGTCTTCCGGAGTATGTGAAGATCGTGGGGATGTGATATTTTTAGCATATCGGTTTTGTGATAGATGAAGACATGGAAAGAAGGGAGAGACTCTATGAAAAAAATTGTGGGCAGCCGGATAAATTTAAGAATTCTGAAACGGGCGTGCTGTCTCGTCATCTCTGCCCTGGCTGTTTTGCTGCTGTGCACCCACAGCAGCAGTGCCAAGGTACACAGCGGGACGTATGAGGGCAATACCAGATGGTACTATGACACCCGGACGAAGACGGTGACTATCGACTGTAAAGGGCGGATGGAGGATGGTGATCAGCACGGGGTATCCATGGGATGGCATGGGAATGAATGGTATTTGAAAGCAGAATGTGTGGTGTTTAAAAAGGGGATTACCTATGTAGGAGTTGGAACATTCGATAATTTTAGAAAAGTTAAGGAAGTAGTACTGCCGGAAGGGCTGGTCTCCATCGGATCTTCTGCTTTCTGGAGCACTCCCAAATTGAAAAAGATCAGCTTTCCCTCTTCTCTAAAAAAGATTAGAAGAGATGCTTTTGATGGATCGGGCCTTGAATCCGTGTCCTTAAAGCACGTAGAAAAGGTTGGGAGCGGGGCATTTTCCGGATCAGGGTTGAGACATATCACTATCCCTGCTGGCACATCTTTCGGGAGTTATGCCTTTTCTGGGTGTGATGACTTAAAAAGTGTGAGAATTGAGGAGGGGGTAAAAACCCTTAGCTATGGTATGTTTTCCCAGTGTGGGTTTAAAAGGGTTATCATCCCCGCCAGCGTCACGGAGATTGGAGAGCATGCTTTTTTCGCCTTTTCACCGGAAGAGGGAAAGTTAAAGAAGGTTACCATCCGCTCTACGAAGATCAAAAAGTGGGGGAAGGGAATCTTTGGAAAGGCGAGGAAGGACCTGGTGATCCGGGTGCCAAAGAGCAAGAAAAAGGCTTATACGAAGGCATTGCGGAGGGGAGGTCTTCCGGAGTATGTGAAGATCATTGAGCTATATTAGCAGAAAAAGATTTTTTCTGACTGCAGCCGGTTGAAGGATCTGGCCTAAGATTATATCAAGGAACATCTTGAAAGATTTTCCCTTAATGAGCTAAAGATTCTGAACTGGTGGGGAGACCCGGAATATGGAGAAAGGCTTAAATACGCCGCCGATAAATTATAGAATATGATACACAGGAACAAGTATAACAAATATTAGTGGGACAAATATCAAATAGCTGATAGTATTCCCCTTGGATTATTTATACAGGGCTCTTGGCTCAATGGCGCGAACATGTTCAAATTCGCGCCGTGGAGCGAAGAAAAATTGAAAATTCTGTCTGATTTAATGCCTATTAGATAGAATAATATGTAATATTTCTTATAGAACTTTCATTCGTCTTAATCAGCCTGATTCATATAACAGCTTTAGCTTCATTTGCCCGCAGGGGGAAACAGAATCTGTACTGTCAGGTTAAATGATCTTAACCGGTTTTTTAATCGCTTTGATATGAAAATCACCGTTATCGCAGTGCAGTTCTACCGTGCGTCCATAATTCAGACCGGTATCTTCTGCGATCAGACGAATATTCAGTTTTTTCAGCATTTCTTTTGCCGCCTGGGCATTTCTGTCGCCAATACTTCCGATATTCGACAGCTGGGCGACGCCGAACATTTTTGCCCCGCCTGCGATTTTTGCGACAAGGCGGCTTCGGCTGGCACCGGCACGGGTAACCTGTTTCAATAATTCCTGGATGCCTGTGTCTGCAAATTTTGCAATATTTCCGTTATTTTCTGTGGCGGTACTGTCTGGCAGCATATAATGAACCATTCCGCCTATTTTTGTCACGGGATCATAAAGTGTGAGCCCGATACACGAACCTAGTCCGATGGTCATAATAACATCAGGTGCTTTACAAATATTTAAATCTGCCATTCCAACTCTTATTACATTACTCATTTTTTTACCTCTACATCTCAAATCCTAAACCTTTTAATATTTTATCATAGGATTGTTGCTCCGGCATAAGGATAAAATAGCCGTTAATCATAACTTCATCGCCAAATTCTGTCTGGATCAGCAAAGCATAGTCGCCGTACTGACCAAATTCTATTGCTGGTACGCTTAGTACCGAGGCAGCCATATCCACAGCAAGATACGGAATCGACGGTGAAATAACAAGATTTGTCATCGTAGACAATGCTGAGAGATAGGATCCGGCTATAATATTGCCGATCTCCTTCAGGGCAGACAGATCCATCTCATCAAACTCCCCTTGATAGGAGGCATCCCGCATCATGAGTTTGTTTACAAGATACTGGGCAGAATCCAGCCGCATCAAAAACATCATGCTTCCCTCAATGTCCATTTGTATCTCCAGGAAGATGCCGACAATGATCTCATCCTCTGGACAGATGGAAGCCCCCAGTTTTGAAACTTCCAGCAGCTCTACTTTTGGCACGTTCATGTTAACCCGGATGGAGAGCATGGATGCGATGGCCGTGGTCGCATTTCCTGCGCCAATATTTCCGAGTTCCTGAAGAACATCAACATATTTTTCATTGATCTCTACTAATGAATAATTGCTCATTAAATCCTCCATTTAAAATAAGTTTTATACTGTCCGGTGATTTTACCGGGCATAATTAAGCCGATCATGAAACCGGCTGGGGACAGTGGCATACTCTTACAGCCATAATCTTTGTTCTTATTTTAATACATTTTTTCCTTCTTGACAAGTCTGGTATTTTTTCAGCTTTTTGATAAAATATGATATAATACTATGCAAGTCTGAATTTTGGTTCAGCGAAGGAGGCGGTTATGGAACATAGAATTGCTGTGATTGGGTACAGCGGAAGCGGAAAATCGACCCTGGCGAGAAAACTGGCAGGCCAATTTGGATGTAAAGTGCTGCATTTGGACTGCGTGCACTGGCTTCCCGGCTGGAAGGAACGGGACAATGCAGAAAAAGAGGAGATTGTATCTGCCTTTATGGATTCTCATAAAAGCTGGGTAATGGATGGGAATTATAGCTCCACCTGTTATAAGCAAAGAATGGAGGCGGCCACTCAGATTATTTTTCTGGATTTTCCAGTACATATCTGCCTGTACCGGGCATGGAAGAGATATTTTACTTACCGGGGGAAGACCCGGGAATCCATCACGGAGGGCTGCGAAGAAAAGATTGACCGGGAATTTCTATGGTGGATCCTGCATGGGGGAAGAGATAAAGACCACAAAGCCCGGTATCAGGAGCTTTGTAAAAAATATTCCGGCAAGGTGGTAGTGCTGAAGAATCCCAGGGAAGTGAAGGCATTCCAGAACCGGCAACAGGGGAAACCAGAAATGAAGAAATAGGCCATTAATATGAGATAGGAGGTTTAAAATATGAAATTGAAAAAGTGGATGATAATAGGAGGGATTGCAGTGTTGACAGCGTTTACAGCAGCTGGCTGTGGCAAAGAGAAGGAAGTAAAAAATGAACAGAACCGTTCTGCGTCGCCGGCAGCGGTGGAGGAAAAAGGAAGCAGTATATTAAAAGAAGCATTTGCAGGGGACTTTACCGTCGGGGCTGCAGTTAATATGGGAACGTTAAACGATTCGGACAGGATGAAATCCGTATGCGGTCATTTCAGCAGCCTCACCATGGAAAATGAGATGAAGCCGGAGAGTTTGATGGATTGGGAGGCTTCGGAAAAGAGCAGCGACGGGATGCCGGAGATCAATACGAAAAAACTGGATCAGATCTTAAGCAGGGCAAAAGAATACAATATCCCTCTGCGGGGGCATACGCTGGTGTGGCATAACCAGACTCCGGAATGGTTCTTTTCAAAAGATTATGAGCCCTCTAAGGGACTGGCAGGCAAGGGTGAGATGCGGAAAAGAATGGAGGCATACATTAAGAAAGTACTGACTTACTGCCAGGAGAACTATCCGGGAGTGGTATATGCCTGGGATGTTGTGAATGAGGCGATGGCGGATGAGGGCGGCTACCGGACCAAAAGCCGATGGTATGAGATTTATGGCGATGAGAGTTATATTGAAGATGCCTTTACCTTCGCCAGAAAATACGCGGATCCGGAAGTGAAATTATTTTACAATGATTATAATGAGTATATGCCGGCAAAGCGGGAGATGATCACAGCAACGGTAAAGAAATTAAAAGAAAAGGGTGTTCTGGATGGTGTGGGCATGCAGAGCCACTGGGATATGGATTATCCTACCACAGATCTCATTGATGCAGCATTGGAAAAATATGGGGCGATCCAGGGGCTGGAGATCCAGCTGACTGAGATCGATATGCACAACACAGATGATTCGGAGGAGAGTCTGAAGGTGCAGGCGGACCGTTATAAGGAATTTTTCCAGACGATACTCCGGGCAGACCGGACAGGAAAAGCCAATATCACGAATGTTACCTTCTGGGGTGTCACCGATGAGGATACCTGGCTGACGAACTTTAAGGGAGAGACCAGTTATCCGTTATTGTTCCAGGGAGAGATGGAAAAGAAACCTTGTTATGACAGTATACTGGAAACGGCGCAGGAGAAATATTGATTCCCAAAAGAATTTTTACTGTCTTGTCAGCTGTAAAGTTTTGTGTTAAGATAGGGGATAAATAATAACTGGGGTGATGATGCCCCACCCAATCATGTGTGCCGGAAAAGGGCGCAGAAACGAGGAAGATTGTGAAAGAACTGAAAGACAAGATTAACCGGTTGAAGAAAGAAAAAAATGCGGTGATCCTGGCGCATTACTATGTGAATGATGAGGTTCAGGATGTGGCTGATTACATAGGGGATTCTTTTTATCTGAGTCAGATCGCTAAGAAGGCAGAGGAAAACACCATTGTGTTCTGCGGCGTGTCTTTTATGGGGGAAAGCGCCAAAATACTGAGTCCGGAGAAGACTGTGCTTATGCCAGATGCAGCGGCGGACTGTCCCATGGCGCATATGGCGCAAAAGGAAAAGATCCAGAGCATGAGGGAAGAATATGGAGATCTGGCGGTGGTGTGTTATATCAATTCAACGGCAGAGCTCAAGGAGCTCTCGGATGTCTGTGTGACCTCTTCCAATGCAGTGAAGATCGTCAAGGCGCTTCCCAACGAGAACATTTTCTTTATTCCGGACGGGAATCTGGGCCGGTATGTGGCACAGCAGGTACCGGAAAAAAATTTGATATTAAACGACGGTTATTGTCCGGTTCATGCGAAGATGACAGCGGCAGCGGTAAGAGAAGCCAGAAAGCAGCATCCCCAGGCGGAAGTTCTTTCCCACCCGGAATGTATAGAAGAGGTGCTGGAACTGTCAGATTATATCGGAAGTACATCTGGAATTATCGATTATGCAGGGCAGAGCAGCGGGAAAGAATTTATTGTGTGTACCGAGACCGGTGTCTTTTACGAACTTGTAAAGAACAATCCGGACAAATCGTTTTATCCGGTTATGGAACATCAGGTGTGTGAAGATATGAAAATGATCACCCTTGAAAAGGTGGCGGATGTTCTGGAATCCGGTAAAAATGAAGTGTTTGTAAGTGAGGAACTGCGAAAGGGTGCCAATGTACCTTTAACAAATATGCTGAAACTCGGCAAATGATACGGCAAAGGCGGCAGTATGAAGAAAAAAGCAGATATTTTAATTGTGGGAAGCGGAGCGGCAGGACTGTACTGCGCGCTGAATTTTCCCAGGGATAAAAAGATCATCATGATCACCAAGGATGAGGTGGAGAACAGCGATTCTTATCTGGCTCAGGGGGGGATCTGCGTTCTTAAGTCAGAGGAAGATTATGACAGCTATTATGAGGATACGATGCGGGCGGGACATCATGAAAACCGCAGGGAGTCCGTGGATATTATGATACGTTCCTCGCGGAATATCATTGATGATCTGATCCTGTACGGCGTGGATTTTAAAAATGACCACGGTTCTCTTGTCTTTACCAGGGAGGGGGGGCACTCCACGCCGAGAATCCTGTTTCATGAGGACATTACCGGCAAAGAGATTACAAGTAAGCTTCTGGCAGCTGTCCGGAAACTTGATAATGTAAAAATATATGAACATACTGCAATGATCGATCTGGTGACAGAGAAAAATACCTGTTTCGGGGCGGTGGTGACCGATGAATACGGAGAGTTTCTGACGATCCGGGCAGATTATACCGTACTTGCCTGCGGCGGTCTGGGCGGATTGTATGAACATTCTACCAATTTCCGTCATATGACAGGAGATGCGCTTGCCATCGCCTTAAAACACAGGATAGAGCTGGAAAATATTGACTATATCCAGATCCATCCCACCACCCTGTATTCACAGAAGCCAGGAAGGAGATTTCTTATCTCAGAATCGGTGAGAGGGGAAGGGGCTGTGCTTCTTAATAAAGACGGACAGCGGTTTGTGGACGAGCTGCTGCCGCGGGATGTATTGACAGAGAAGGTATATGAACAGATGGAACGGGATCAGATGCCCTATGTGCGTCTGAGCCTGGCACCTATTTCCGAGGAAGAGATCAAAGGGCATTTTCCCAACATTTATAAACGCTGTCTGGAGGAGGGCTACGATGTGACCAGGGAACCGGTGCCAGTAGTGCCGGCGCAGCATTATTTTATGGGGGGTATCTGGGTGGATTGTGACAGCAGGACTTCCATGAACCAGCTCTATGCCATTGGAGAGACCAGCTGCAACGGTGTACACGGGGCGAACCGTCTCGCCAGCAATTCTCTGCTGGAAAGTCTGGTATTTGCCAAACGGGCTGCGAACCGGATCATGAAGAACTATACCCATATTTCCCATGATCCCTCTGTGGATACCAGACAGTACGATGATTTGGAACGTCTCTGGAAAGAATATGGGAACATGGTGCTGGCAGAAATCGAGAGACAAAAAGGGAAAAGAAAGGAACATTGAAAACATGAATGAGATAACAATGCAGTTAAATGCAGATAAATTGATACGGATGGCGCTTCAGGAGGACATAACCAGCGAGGATATCACCACCAATGCTGTGATGTCAGGGGCCAGAAGGGGAGAAGTTCAGCTGATCTGTAAGCAGGATGGTATCATCGCAGGGCTGGGGATATTTTCCAGAGTATTTCAGCTGCTGGATGCTGCTGTGGAGATCGAGCTGAAATGCCAGGACGGGGATATGGTGAAGGAAGGTCAGCTTATGGCCGTTCTGAGGGGGGATATCCGGGTTCTGCTTTCCGGTGAACGTGTGGCATTAAACTATCTCCAGCGGATGAGCGGCATCGCTACCTATACCGCTTCCATTGCTAAGCTTTTAGAGGGTTCCAAGACAAAGCTTCTCGATACCCGGAAAACAACTCCCAACATGCGTGTATTTGAAAAATATGCGGTAAAGGTGGGTGGTGGTTATAATCACCGTTACAATCTGTCCGATGGTGTACTCCTAAAGGACAATCATATCGGCGCTGCCGGCGGAGTGAAGCAGGCGGTGCAGATGGCAAAGGAATATGCTCCTTTTGTGCGAAAGATCGAGGTGGAGGTGGAAAACCTTGACATGGTCAGAGAGGCAGCCGATGCCGGGGCGGATATCATAATGCTGGATAATATGTCACCAGAAGAGATGAAAGAAGCCCTTCGCATTATCGATGGAAGGGCTGAGACGGAGTGTTCCGGTAATGTTACCAGAGAAAATGTGGAGCGTCTGGTGGATATAGGCGTGGATTACATATCCAGCGGGGCATTGACCCATTCTGCTCCGATCCTGGATATCTCATTAAAAAATCTTCATCCAGTAGAGTAGGGTTTCTTAGAAAGTCTGCTGAAAGGGATAAAATATGTCCTGTCGGACTTATTAGTAAGTTGCTTCGTAACTTGGTATGCACAATAACCGTGTGTAGAAATTACGATAGGATAGTAATGTGTAAGAACAGAGGAAAGGTATGGTAGAAGATGAGCGGTAAGGAACGTCGGGATTTGATCTTGCGTGAACTGCGTGAGACAAAGGTTCCTGTGTCGGGAACCAGGCTTGCCAGCGAATTTCATGTCAGCCGTCAGGTGATTGTTCAGGATATTGCGATACTTCGTGCTGCCCATATGAACATATTGTCCACGAACCGGGGGTATATGCTTCAGAATGATGCGGAGACAGGCGCCACACGAATTTTTAAGATGTGTAATACCGATGAGCAGACAGAAGATGAGCTGCGGACCATTGTGTATTATGGCGGTGTGGTAGAGAATGATTTCGTGAACCACAAGGTATATGGAAAAGTTCAGGTGGACCTAAATATCCGTTCCAGCCGGGATGTGACGGAGTTTATAAAAGGGATCCGCAGCGGGAAATCCACACCGCTGAAAAATATTACCTCGGATTACCATTATCATACGGTATCAGCAGATTCGGAAGAGACGCTGGATCTCATTGAAGAGGCATTGAAGAAAAAAAATTATCTGATTATAAAGAAGTCTTAGCTCAATGGTGCGAATTCTAATATGCGTAAATTGAGTTGGACTGAAAACGTGATAAAGGACTGCGGGTGCAGTCCTTTATCTGAAAGAGGAGTTTTATGAAAAAATATCAAAAATAGGAAAATTGCCAAAAAGTATAATGTAATAAGTTGTTGTCTTGCTTAACTTATGAACTTAGTATAAATCAGAAATGTGAATAAACCATGTTCAAATTGACTAAAAAATGTGAACGTTCTGTAACTAAACTGTGGAGCATGCTGTTCCAAAGGTGATATCTGGATCACGCGATGGACCGCCATGGGCTGGTCCGACGCTGACGCAGAACCAGGTTTAAGAAGAACTGCGTATACACAAACATATTGTATCCATGGGGAAAATATGATAAAATTAAGACATTAAAGTTGAGGTCAAAAGAAAGGAGGAACAAAGATAGTGAGTGTGGAAACAAATTCAGTGCGCAGCGAATTGAAGAGCCGTAAGGAAAAGGTAGTAAAGCAGCTGACGATTCATAAGTATATGCACGTACAATTTATCAAGCTAGGGTTTGTTGTTGGAATAGCTCTGGTACTGCTGGGTGCTTTTGCTGCTTTTGAGGGAATCAAACTGACACAATATGAAGCGGGGAAGTATAAGACCAGCCAGGGGCTTCAGATTACGCTGACTATTGTATTGGTTAGTGTGTTGGTGATTGCAATTATCATTGTGATCGACAAAGTACTGGGCCGGGTTGTGAAGAAGATACTGCAGAGGATCGGAGAGCCGGTACAGATCATGGATGAGGTGATGAGCAATCTGGCAAGGGGTAAATTAGAGGACGATTTTTCCTATGATATGGAGGACGAGTTTAGCAATATGGTGTCCAATGCCGGAAGTGCAGTGAGAGAGCTGAAAAAATACATTGACAATATTACCGACACGCTGCATGAGATGGAAGAACGAAATATGGATGTTACAGTTGATCAGGAGTATATTGGGGATTTCGCTGAAATTCGTACGTCCCTGCTCAGCATTATTGACAGCCTGAATGTAACCCTTTTTGAGATGCGTGCCTCTTTTATGCAGGTAAGGGATGGCGCCGATTCTCTTGCTGAGACGGCACAGTCCATGGCGGACGGTGCAGAACAGCAGTCCGTACATATCAAAGGGATGGTAGATCAGATACAAGAAGTGGCGGATTCTGTTCATAATAATACGATTGCGGCGCAGGATGTAGAGAGGCTCTCCAAGGATTCCATGAAAAGAATGGAAGAGGGAGAGAAAAAAATGGATGAACTGTCCCAGGCGATGGATCAGATCCGAATGGAATCCAATGAGATTGCCAGCATCATCGAGGTGATCACAGGAATTGCGGCACAGACGAATCTTCTTGCCTTGAATGCATCGATTGAGGCGGCGAGGGCCGGTGAACATGGAAAGGGTTTTGCTGTCGTAGCAAGTGAGATTGGTGGACTGGCTGGTTCCAGTGCCGAGGCCTCACAGAATATCACGGAACTGATTCAGAAAAGTATCGCTGCTGTAAATAATGGGGTTACGATCACAGGGGAGACTGTGGAGATGCTGGAAGGTATCTCAAAGATTTCCTCCGAGATTTCCCAGAATATTTCCCGGATCACGGATACCAGTAGAAAGCAGGATGATTCTCTGAAAAATATGTTGGACAGCGCCAATGAGATCGCGGCAGTGATTGATCAGAACACGGCGGCAGCTGAGGAGTGTTCGGCGCTTTCTGAGGAACTGTTAGGGTATACGGAAAATGTAATGGCACAGATCGAGAAATATAAGATTAAAGAAAATTAATAAGTATGATGTTGACAAACAGTAAAATATGAGTATAATAAATAGTTAGCAAGTTAATGATTAACTTGCTAACTATTTTCTTATGCAGAAAAGGAGGTAGTCTCAGTTGGGAAAGATCAAACCCATAGGATGCTGGGAGATGAGTGAGAAAGAATTTTTGAATACGGCCAATCCGATGATGATCATGATTTTTATCAATCAGATGCATCGAAAAAAGATGGAACGTCTGCTGGAGGGCACGGGGCTGCACCGGGCGCAGCACAGACTGCTGATGACATTGTCAGAGGGAGAGTTTGAATCCCAGGCAGAGCTGGCAGCTGTCCTGGAAGTATCTACGGCAACAGTGGCGGTATCCTTGAAAAAACTGGAGAGGGATGGATATATTCAAAAGACAACCAAAAAAGATGATTCTCGTGCTAAGTTTGTCAGCCTAACCGAAAAGGGGGAGGATGTAGTAGCGAGAAGCAGGGAAATATTTGCTTTTATGGATCAATGTGTGGTCCAGGGATTTTCGGAGGAAGAGCTGGTCACCCTGCGGAAATTTCTAAAGCAGATGTATGACAATGTAAAAGAAATCGAGTAAAAGGGAGGTAGTAAGCAGATGGGAATTTATAAAAAATACGTTATGCCATATCTATCCGCATTTATCCTGGGCCCTATATTTATGATCGTAGAGGTGGTCGGTGAAGTTCTTATGCCGAAACTTATGTCTATGATCATCAATGAGGGAATCCAGGGCGGAGCAGGAAATGGTTATGTGATCACAAAAGGAATTCTGATGGTGCTTCTGGCGCTGTGTATGATGCTCGGCGGAGTGCTCGGCGCATATTTTGCTGTCAAAGCCGCCGTCAATTTCGCCGCCAGCCTGAGAAAGGATGTATTTACAAAGGTGCAGCAGTTTTCCTTTGCCAATATTGAAAAATTTTCCACTGGATCGCTTGTGACGAGACTGACCAATGATATCACAAATATGCAGAATGTAATCATGATGGCGCTGCGCATGATGCTGCGTGCCCCGGGCATGCTGATCGGAGGACTGATCATGGCGGTGTTGATGAATGCCAGACTGGCCATTATTCTTGGGATAGTTATTCCGCTGCTTCTGGTGGCCCTGGTTCTTGTGATACGGGTAGCATTTCCGAGGTTTGATATCATGCAGTCGAGGATCGACAAATTGAATTCCAGGATCCAGGAAAATATAACCAATGTGCGGGTGGTCAAGTCATTTGTGCGGGATGATTTTGAAAAGGAGACCTTTAACGAAGCCAATGAAGAATTGATGGAGAAAAGCCTGAGCGCCATAAAGATCGTGATCTTTACCATGCCCATCATGACCCTTGCCATGAATATTACGACGATGGCGGTTGTGTGGTTTGGCGGAAAGCAGATTATCGTGGGAGATATGCCTGTGGGAGATCTGACGGCGTTTACCACTTACATCATTCAGATCCTTATGTCCCTGATGATGGTGGCTATGATTATGATTCAGGGCTCCCGTGCTCTGGCATCTTCCAAACGTATCAAAGAGGTGCTCCAGGCAGAGATTGATTTGAACGATGACAACGCCAGCCAAAAAGATCTGGTGGTGGAAAAGGGCGCTGTCGAATTCCGGGATGTAGGATTCCGATACTATAAAAAACATAAGAACAATGTACTGAAACATATTTCATTCCGTGCAGAACCGGGGGAGACCATCGGTATCATTGGCTCCACCGGTTCTGGAAAGAGTTCTTTAGTACAGCTGATTCCAAGGCTTTATGATGCCGATGAGGGGCAGGTGCTGGTGGACGGTGTTGATGTCAGGGATTATTCATTGAAACATCTGCGGGACGGCGTAGCGATGGTTCTTCAGAAGAATACATTGTTTTCCGGCACGATCATGGATAACCTGCGATGGGGAGATGAGAGTGCAGAAGATGAGCAGGTTTTTGAGATGGCCCGGTGTGCCCAGGCAGACGGTTTCGTCAAATCCTTTACTGAGGGTTATGATACAGAGCTGGGCCAGGGCGGCGTCAACGTCTCCGGCGGCCAGAAACAGCGTCTGTGCATCGCCAGGGCGCTGCTGAAAAAGCCGAAGATCCTTATTCTTGATGACAGCACCAGTGCCGTGGATACGGCTACGGAAGCAGAGATCCGAAAAAGCTTTTCCACCTCCTTGAAGGATACGACGAAACTGATCATCGCCCAGAGGATTTCTTCGGTGGAGAGCGCCGACCGGATCCTTGTGCTGGATGAGGGAGAGATCGTGGGTCAGGGAACTCATGAGGAGCTGTTGAAAGACTGTGAAGAATATAAGGAAATATATTATTCCCAGAGGGATAAAGAAAAGGAGGTGTCAGCATGAGTGAGGCAAAGAACAGGACTCAGGGCGGACCTCCGATGGGGAGACCAGGAAGAGGTCCAGGACATCATGGAAGAGGAATGATGGGAGGCAAACCGGAAAACACGGGAGAGACCATTCGGCGCCTTCTCACCTATGTGGGAAAAGATAAAGTGCGGGTGATCGTGGCGGTGTGCTGTGCCATTTTAACCAGTGCAGCTACGCTGGCTGGTTCTTATCTGTTATCACCGATCATTGACGGGGTGGCGGAGACATGGAAGAAGACGAGGGTGCCGGGGGCAGATGTAGAAAGTATCGTCAGTGAGGGAACCAAAGCACTTATGCTCGGTGTTTTACTTATGCTCTGTGTGTATATGCTCGGAGTGGCTACGACCTACCTGCAGCAGCGGATCATGATCGGGGTGTCACAGCGTGCCCTAAAAGCGATTCGTAAAGAACTTTTTGATCATATCCAGACGCTGCCGGTGAGATATTTTGACACCAATGCCACCGGTGATATCATGAGCCGGTTTACCAATGATGTGGACGTGATCGGAGAGATGCTGAACAACACGATCATTCAGCTTATATCCGGAGCGCTGAGTATCCTTGGTACAGTTACCATTATGCTCATCATGAATGTGTGGCTGGCGCTGCTGACGATCCTTCTTGTTCCGCTGATGATCAAGTCGGGTGGATTTATCGCAAAGAGAAGTTCCAAGTACTACCGTTCCCAGCAGTCCGCTCTAGGAAAATTGAACGGATATATCGAAGAGACTGTGACGGGCCAGAAGGTGGTAAAAGTGTTCTGTCATGAGGAAAAGGCGATCCAGGAATTTACAGATCTGAACGAGGATCTGAAAAAGAAGCAGATCAAAGCCCAGTTTTTTGGCGGGATCATGGGACCTGTCATGGGAAACATAAGTCAGATCAGTTACGGCATCACTGCCTGCGTGGGTGGTCTGTTCTGTGTCGCTGGCAGACTGTCGGTGGGAAACCTCAGTGTGTTTGTCAACTATTCCAGGCAGTTCAGCCGGCCCATCAATGAGATTTCCATGCAGGTCAATACGATCTTTTCGGCACTTGCCGGAGCAGAGCGAGTATTTAAGGTGCTGGATGAAGTACCGGAGGAGGCAGACGGGAAAGAAGCTGTGCCGATGGAGAATATCCGGGGTGAGGTGGTCATGGAAAATGTAACCTTTGGCTACGATCCGGATAAGACCATCCTGAAGCACATCGATTTGTATGCCCACGCCGGTCAGAAGGTGGCATTTGTGGGATCTACCGGCGCCGGCAAGACGACGGTTACCAATCTGTTGAATCGTTTCTATGATATTCAGGAGGGAAAGATCACCATCGACGGCAGGGATATTAAAGACTATGAGAGAAAGAGCCTGCGAAGCCATATCGCCATGGTGCTCCAGGATACCCATCTGTTTACCGGAACGGTGCGGGAAAATATCCGTTATGGTCGCCCGGACGCCACAGATGAGGAAGTGGAGCAGGCAGCCAGGACCGCCAGCGCCCATTCTTTTATAATGCGTCTGGAGGATGGATACGATACGATGCTCGAAGGAGATGGAATCAATCTGAGTCAGGGGCAGAGGCAGCTTTTGAATATTGCCCGGGCGGCAGTATCTAAGGCACCGATCCTAGTGCTGGATGAGGCCACCAGTTCAGTAGATACCAGGACGGAGATGCACATCGACCATGGCATGGAGCGCCTGATGAAGGACCGAACTACCTTTGTGATCGCCCACCGGCTCTCCACCGTGCGGAATGCCGACTGTATCATGGTGCTGGAACAGGGCGAGATCATAGAACGGGGAACTCATAAGCAGCTGCTGGATATGAAAGGCAGATATTATCAGCTCTACACAGGGGTGGTGGAGCTGGATTAACATATGAAGCCGGCTCGCGGCAGCGGGCCGGCCTTTATCATGTGAAGGAGGAGACAAATGGGATTTACCAGGGAGGATTTAAAAAAAATAGATGAGAGTCTGCGGGAAATGGCAGATGAAAAATACCGGGAATTTCACGGCAGACTGATTCCCGGGGTGGAGACGATTTTTTATGGAGTGCGGGTTCCGGCTCTGCGGAAACTTGCCAGGCAGCTGACAAAAGAGGACTGGCGGGGGTTCGTAGAACTGACGAAAGATTCCTCTGTCTATGAACTCAATATGCTCTGTGGCATGGTATGTGCCCTGGCGAAGTGTGATTTTGAGGAAAAGCTGGAATATGTGGAAAAATTTGTTCCATCCATCAATAACTGGGCAGTGTGTGATATTGTCTGCGGGGACCTGAAAGCTGTGAAAGACAACCGGGAGAGGATGTATGAGTTTATCATGCCCTATCTGGAATCACAGAAAGAATATGACGTGCGGTTTGCCGTCGTGATCCTCATGCAGTATTTTGTCACCGATGATTATATCAATAATGTGTTAAAAATCTACGATGGTATCCGGCACAATGGGTATTATGTAAAAATGGCGGTGGCATGGGGGATTTCTATTTGTTATGTAAAATATCGGGATATTACATTGGAATATCTAGCCTCTTGCAATCTGGACGATTTCACGTATAATAAGAGTGTACAGAAAATGATAGAATCACTTCGTGTCAGCAGGGAGGATAAAGAAATGCTCCGAAGTATGAAACGCTGACAACAAAAAGCGGGAGGTAAAAGATGAAACTAGAAGTAAAAAAGATCCGCAAAAGGTTTGAGGGAAAAGAAGTCCTGAAAGGGATTAATTTTTCCGTAGAGAGCGGAAGAGCTCTGGGACTTTTGGGAAGAAACGGTGCAGGAAAGACGACGACAATACGAATTATTATGGATATTTTCCGGGCAGATGAAGGAGAGGTGCTGCTGGATGGCACACCCTTTGACCCTGCCAGAAACCAGGTGGGATATCTGCCAGAAGAGAGGGGAATGTATCCGAAAAAGACGGTAATCGAGCAGATGGTATATTTTGCGAAGCTCCGGGGACTCGACCGGGCTTTGGCGGTGAAAAATGCCCAGAAATGGTTGTCCCGGCTGAAGGTCAGAGAATATGAAAAACGTAAGCTGGATACTTTGTCCAAAGGAAACCAGCAGAAAGTTCAGCTGGCAGCCACCCTTGTGTGTGATCCGGATATCGTGGTACTGGATGAACCATTTTCGGGACTTGATCCGGTGAATTCCCAGATATTGAAGGATGTGATCCGGGAACTGATCTCAGAGGGAAAGATCGTTATCTTTTCCAGCCACCAGATGAGTTATGTGGAGGAATTCTGTGAGGATATCGCCATTGTCAATCAAGGTGAGATCGCATTGGCGGGAAGCCTCGATGAGATCAAGGAAGAGTATGGAAGAGGCAGAAAGGTTCTGTCTGCCTTGAATTTTTCCCTGGAAGAACTGGAGCATCTTTGCAGGGAAAAACTGTCGGAGGTGCTGGAGGTGGAGAGCCGCAGCAAGCATAACCTGATTCTGCGGCTGACCGAAGGCACCAGCCAGTGGAACATTTTGGAACGCATGAAAGAAGAGGGGATAGAGATCGACCAGTACGGCTCCTATGAACCATCCCTCAATGATATTTTTGTATCCTGCGTGGGGGACGAGGTTCCAGAAGAGACGCAGCAAGAAGGGGGGCAGGACTGATTATGAAAAAAATATTTCACGTATATTGTTTTGAGTTAGGAAATTATTTTAAGAGCAAATCTTTTGTGATTTCTACTGTGCTGATCTGTGTGGCGGCGATTGTGGCGATGAGCATGCCGGGAATTATCGACAGCCTGTCCGGCGGGGACGGTTCTGACGGAGAGGAAAACCAGATGGCAGAAACTATTGCGATCTGTGATCCCCAGGGGATGATCCGCGATGATCTGATTCTTTCTTATGGTAAGGCAGAGATCCAGAGGTTGGAGGATGATAAGCAGGTCCAGGAGGCAGTGAAGGCGGAGAAAGCTGAGATCGGTTTTGTCATTAAAAGTGCCACAGAGTTTGATTATTACGTATTTAATAAATCTATTTCTGATTCTGCCGGGGATTTATTCAAAGAGTTGATGAGTACGTCGGCGAAGATGAAATACTGTCAGGATCAAAATGTAAATTATGAGGAACTGATGAAGCTGGATACGGAGAATATTCTCTGTAATGAAAAGGTACTGGGCAAGGATTCCGAACAGAATTACTGGTACAGCTATGTTCTTGTAATTCTTGTCTTTATGATCATTATTATGTATGGTATGATGATCGCTACCAGCGTGGCCAATGAAAAAAGCAACCGCACCGTAGAGATTCTGGTTACCAGCACCAGTTCCTCCAGTCTGTTGTTCGGTAAGGTGTTTGCCGGCGCCACGGCCATTATTTTTCAGATGGGGCTGATCTTTACGAGCATACTGGGCGGCTATAAGCTCAATGCAGACAGCCTTGACGGGATGCTGGATATGTTCTTTGATATTCCGGCAGAAGTGCTTGTGACTTTTGCGGTATTTGGACTGGGTGGATTTTTGATCTATGCATTCATGTATGGAGCCCTGGGGGCGCTGGTATCTAAGATCGAGGATCTCAACAAGAGCGCAGGGACCGCCCAGATGCTTGTTATGGTTATATATTTCCTTGTTTTGTTCCAGATGCAGGAGCCGGATGGCATCGTGATCCGTATTCTTTCTTATCTTCCGCTAAGTTCCTACAGCGCCATGTTTATCCGTATCGCCATGGGAACCGTAGCTACGTGGGAGATCGTGGTTTCTGCCGTGATTTTATATGCCTCCGTGGTGGCGATGGGATTTGTGGGGGCGAAGATCTTTCGCAACTCCACGCTGCGTTATGGCAATCCAATTAAGCTCACAAATGCCATCCGGGGACTGCGAAATGAGAAAAATAATTGATAAAAGGCAAATTGGGACTTGTTTTTTGGATAAAAGTTGTTATGATAGATAGTGGATGGCAATTGTTTCCTATGCAGTTGCTTCACATCATAACTTTAGGAGGCTATATTTATGTTTGGTCAGCTGATTAGCATTTTGAAAAAAAATCCAAAGAAGATCGTATTTACAGAGGGAAGCGATCCGCGTATCCTGGAGGCATCCTCCCGGCTGCTTGCCAGTACCTTTCTTTCGCCGATTCTCGTAGGGGATCCAAAGGAGATCGCGGTGGCGGCAGAGGAAAGTGGTTTCAATATCCGTGGAGCTGAGATTATTGATCCATTAAATTATGAAGAGATGGACGAGATGGTGGAGCTT
>JAAVZE010000145.1 GCA_022791495.1 Eubacterium sp. | reverse complement strand
TGCCTTATAAATAAAGGCGCGAAGCGCCGCATTTTTCGAAGAATTTGTCAAGTGTTTTTGACAAAAAAAGTGGGGGATTTTAATAAAAAAGGAACCTCAAAGCCTTACATTTACTGGCTTAAAGATTCCGAGAGATTATTAATTTTTTTGGGAGGGCTATTTCTTTTATTGACAGTTGCCTTACCATGTTCTTGTGTAAGAGCAGCAGATAGGCCTAGTTATTCAATTGTAAATAAAACATGGGATTCAATAACAATAAGTGTTACCTTTACATCTGATTCGGAATAAAAAATGGTAAGTCTTTCTAGCCCATATGATTCGGGTGAAAGTAGTGTTTCAGATACTATGTTTTCAAAGGGAACATATAAATACACCTTCAATAATCTAAAAAATCCAGGAGCTCTGTATTTTATAACAATTTATTATGGAAATAATCAATTTTATGAATTTAATACTTGTTCAATAGGAATTCCACAGGGAGAACATATACGTATTGATTTAAATTTTACTAAGTATATTAAAAATAATATATCATATAACAATTTAGTCCGATGGTTAGATCATTTAGATGCTGCCTATGATTCATATTACAATTTAGTCGGCGCTAAGCCTAATAATGGGGATACCATAAATATAGTGTCAAGTGATGAAGATATAGGTTATATGTGGGTGTATCCCAATACAAGCACAATTTATTGGAATGAAGATTATATTGCAGATGGATTAAAACAAATTAATAAATATGATGACTGGCATTTTGGAGCATTACATGAAATAGGTCATTTATTTGATCTTGATGATATTTGGACATTTGATTCTGAGTTCTTTGCTAATTTTAAAATGGCATATGTTTTTTATGAACGAGACGGAGAATTTAGAGTTATGATTGACAATAAGATTGTAACTAAATATTCGGATGTCGTGAATTTCTATTATTCTGGATCAGGTGGATCTTATACAAAAACTATTGGAGCGGATCCGATGAAATACAGCAATGATGGATTGACTTATATGTTTCTCAATGGGATTGAGAAATTTGGTTCCTGGTATGCTATAAAAGGGGCATTTAATTACTTTATCGATGTGGGAAAACAGAGCGATTCACCAGTCCCGATAGAATCGTTTTTGAGTATAGTAAGTTATTTCACACCAAATAGTAATCAATTTTCTTATGCATTTTCAAAATATTATGGTAATCAGTATCAATTTGTAAAACAGTATTTAGATAAAATGACAGGATTACGGAATAGATCTAATGTAATTATTAATTAGTGCCTGAAAAGGTGAAGGGAGCGTGTAAAAAATGAAAAAACAAGTTAAGAAAGTACCCATATATTTCATTATGATGCTAGCGCTGGTTTCTGTATGTGTTTTAGAAAAGGAGGTAAATACCCAGGCTGCTTCAAAGGGAAAGATCATCATGAATCAATCGAAGATCTCTCTTCTTCCAGGTAGTAAATTTCAATTAAAGGTTAAAAAAGTAAAGCCATCAAAGCTTGGCAGGACTGTAACATATAAGTCAAATAAGAAAAAAATTGCAACGGTTAGTAAAAAGGGAGTGGTAAGAGCGAAAAAAGCCGGGAAGACAAAGATCGTTATTGCTTCAAAGAAGAATAGGAAGATAAAAACGATAGTAATGGTTATGGTTCAGGAGAATAAAAAGGAAGAGAAAAAACCATCTTACACGGTAAATCCTCCGGTGACTCAAAAGCCGGAGAATCCAGTGGTTCCTGTAGTTACGCCAGAGCCGCCAAAACATTCACCAGAGCCACCGAAAGAACCTGTTAATGATATTGAAGCATTTGATCATCTGACGGGGATGTATTTTGATATTATTTCAAAAGAGTTTACATCTATGATAAATGCAGATACAGTAAATCAAATCGCTATCGATCTGACGGATTGTATGAGCATGTCCGATTCCGAAAAGCAGGTTTTAACTGGACTTATTTGTGAAAAATATGGAAAAGAGACAATGCAAAAAACGATGGATGAGTTAAAGACGGAGGGAAGTATAGTGGAGGATGATACCTATGGATTTGTTTTCCAGGGCGGAGTATTCATAAAAATTTGTGAACTTGAAAAAGAATCATCAGGTTTTTCGTTCCGAATCAGTTGTGCTGTGAATGGCCTTAGTGCAAAGGGCTTTGATCATTGCAAGGCTTTCGTTAATAAAGATAACAAATGGTATTATAAGCTGGATGGTAAACTTTTGTCATAGCTTAACGTAGCAGATCTGAGTTAATAAATGAATTTTTTCTTCTTGCACCACCGAATTGACATAAAAAGGCAGTCCTATTTATGCGGCTGTCTTTTTTACGTCACTTTTTATTTATATTTCAAATTATGAATGTTGCTAAGTCTTATGTCAGATAATAAAAGGAAACAGCATAGAAGGAAGGGGAATTATGAGCCGTTATCTGGTAGTTATAGATATGCAGAATGATTTTGTATATGGAGTTCTGGGAACAGATGAAGCGAGAAAGATCGTTCCCTCTGTTATGAGAAAAATAAAAGATTTTAAGGGACAGATAATATGTACAAAAGATACCCATGGATCCGATTATCTTCTGACCCAGGAGGGCAGGCGGCTTCCAGTAACCCACTGTATTGAGGATACCTATGGGGGACAGCTGATCCGTGAACTGGAGCAGCTCCAGGCTGAAAAACTGGTAAAAATATTTGAAAAGAGCACATTCGCCTCCGTGGAGATGGCAGAAGCGTTGAAACGGGAACATAGGCGGCAGTCCATCGAATCTGTGGAATTGATCGGGGTGTGTACTGATATCTGCGTAGTCTCCAATGCAATTTTGCTAAAGGCGTATTTGCCGGAGGTTTTGATATCTGTTGATTCATCCTGCTGCGCAGGAGTGACTCCACAGTTCCATGAGGCAGCGCTGCAGACAATGGAGAGCTGTCAGATCATGATAAGGAGGTAAAAAGCAATGTCACAATTTGAAGCGAGAAATATCAGCATGATGATGGATTTGTATGAGATGACCATGGCAAACGGGTATTTTGAGGATTCATCCGCAGATGACTGGGGTACTTTCGAGGTGTTTTACCGGAAAAATCCGGACAGCGGCGGATTTGCCATCTTTGCCGGGTTGGAACAGGTGGTTGAATACATTGAGAGAGTGCATTTTGAGGAAGATGATATTGAGTATTTTCGTTCCCTGCACCTGTTCAGTGAGGCATTTTTAGAGTTTTTAAGAGGATATCATTTTCGGGGGGACATATCTGCCTTTCCGGAGGGAACGATTATGTATCCCAACGAACCGGTATTGACCGTGCACGCTCCTCTGATCGATGCCCAGCTGGTGGAGACGGCCATTCTGACCCAGATCAATCATCAGTCCCTGATCGCTACCAAGGCGCAGCGGATCGTGCGGGCTGCCAAAGGACGCGGGGTACTGGATTTTGGGGCAAGGAGGTCGCATAATATCGATGCAGCAGTCTATGGTGCCAGGGCGGCTTATATCGGCGGAGCGGATAGTACCGCCACGGTGATGGCGGGAAAGCAGTTTGGGATTCCCGTGTCGGGTACGATGGCCCACAGCTGGGTGATGTGTTATGGAGATGAATATACCGCGTTCTGCCGGTATGCGGAGCAGTATCCTGATTCCGCCCAGTTTCTTGTGGATACCTATGATGTCCTTCATTCCGGTGTCCCCAATGCCATACGGGCGGCCAGGGCGGTGCTGAATCCCAAGGGGAAGCGGTTAAAGGGGGTGCGTCTGGATTCGGGAGATCTGGCCTATCTGTCGAAAAAGGTGCGGCGGATGCTGGATGCGGAAGGCATGGAAGACTGTATGATCATTGCATCGAACAGCCTGGATGAATCAACCATTACCTCTCTTTTGGAGCAGGGAGGGCGTATCGACGCTTTTGGAGTGGGAGAACGTCTGATCACGGCGAAGAGTGATCCAGTTTTTGGAGCTGTTTACAAACTTGCAGCGGTAGAACAGAATGGGGTATGTACTCCGAGAATAAAGGTATCAGAAAATATTGAAAAGATTACCAATCCAGGGAAAAAGGATGTTTACCGTATCTATGATGACACAGGACATGCGGTGGCGGATCTGTTGACGGCAGGAGGAGAGACTGTGGATCTGTCTAAAGAATATCCCTATATCGATCCGCAGAAACCATGGAAAAAAAGGTCTTTCATCAACTGTCGGGCAAAAAAACTGCACAGGGAAGTAATTCAAAATGGAAAACGGGTGGCTCCAGTTCGGAGTCTGGAGAGTATCCGGGCATACGTAAAGGAACAGCTGGAATCAGAGATATGGCAGGAGGAACAGAGGTTTGTCAATCCCCACAGACATTATATGGATATGAGTATCAGGTATTTTCGTGAGAGAGAGGAGCTGCTGGATAAAAACCAGTGGAAATAAACCGAAAAATAAGGGATCTGACTGATCTGGCAGGGAAAAAATAAGTTATAAAAAATTTATATTGGCAATTTCGGGGAAATCATGTATAATAAATCTGTGTACGTATATACAAATGAATGAATGGGTTTTGCAGTGGGGTTGAAACTATGTTTGATAACGGTAGAAAAAACGTATGTGTCATATTATGCGAGGTGGCGGCTCATTACCAGGAACAGGTATGCCGGACGCTTACTTCCTATGCCAGGGATAAGGGATATAATCTTGCTTATTTTACGTTTTTTGTGTGCTATGGAGTGTACACAAAGAATGGCACTGGAGAAGCGAACATTATAAATCTGGTTCCCTATGAAAATTTTGACGGATTTATAATTTGTCACGACACGTTTCAGAATGAGCAGGCTGTAAAGCAGATTTTTGCGTACATCAAAGAACGCACTGAGAAGCCGGTAGTGACTCTGCGGAGGGCCTGGGAAGATTATCCCTGTATTCTGGCGGAAAATAAAGGTGCTATCAAAGAGATCGTACAGCATTTTGTAGATGTCCATCATTTTCACCGTATTGCTTTTTTCAGTGGACCTAAGGATCATCCGGACGCCCTGGTACGCCTGGCAGATTATAAGGAAGGTCTTGCCAGCCGAGGTATCGCCTACGATGAAGATTATGTGTTTTATGGAGATTTTTGGCGCAAATATTCCAGAGAAGCAGCACAGTACTTTATCACGAATTTTTCGGAAATGCCTCAGGCTGTTGTCTGTGCCAATGATTATATGGCACTTTCCCTCTGTAATGAATTGGTTAACCTTGGTAAAATTGTGCCAAAGGACATTGCTGTTTCCGGGTTTGATGATATATGGGAGGCGACGATTAATATGCCGCCCATCACAACGGTTACGATGCCGGTGGAGAAGATGAGTGAGCTGGCGTTTGCGACACTGGAGCGCATGATGAATGGTGAGGATGTGCCGAGGGTTCAGACCCTTCGGACGGAACCCGTCATAAGGGATTCCTGTGGCTGTGAGGGGACAGATATGGATGCTGCCATCAAAAAGAGGGTGCGGCAGAGCCAGGAATATGAAAAAATGCTGGATCTGATCCGGTATAATACCTATACCTTTGTGGAGATGTCTGATGTGCAGCGGGCGCAGGAGATTGTGAACCATACTCGTCTGCTGGATGCGGAAGACAATTATATCAAGAATTTTTTTATCTGTCTGGGAGAGGGGGAAGGCAGCCAGCACCCCAAATACCATTCAGATAAAAACCAATATCCTGATCAAAGCCAGGCAGTGGGGGCAGCAATGGAGGGTAAGATCCTTCAGACAAAAACTGCTGTTTTTGATACCTCAGACCTGCTTCCACGGGAAGCATTGGATCAAGACCCCATGATTTATTATTTTTTTCCGCTGCATAATCTGAATATTACTTTTGGCTACTTTGCCATCAGTTATGAAGGAACTCACAGTTGCGGGAAGTCATTTCACAGCTGGCTTGCAATCCTGGGAAATGTTCTGGAAAATATGCGTCTCAGGCAAAAGACCAATGCGCTGTTGGAAGAATTAAATAATATGTATGTTCACGATGCATTGACCGGGCTTTTGAACCGAAGGGGGTTTGAAAATAATTCCCGTGATTTCTATGAGAAGAGCCAGTCAGAGAAAAGAACTATGGCCATAGTCTCGATTGATATGGATAATTTAAAGATCGTAAACGATAAATTTGGCCATAAGCAGGGGGATATAGCGCTTCAGACGATCGGAAAGGCGATAATAAATGCAGCAGAGCCAGGGGATATATGTGCCAGGATTGGAGGCGACGAATTTTCTGTGGCCGGGATGGATTATGATAAGCAGAAAATACAAGGATTTATGAAGAAGTTTAATGGGTATCTAGAGAATTTTAACAGAGATAGCGGGCGGCCATATCTTGTCGGTGCCAGCTGTGGCTGGTATTTGATTTCTGCCTCCCAGGAGATTACTCTTGAAGCAGCGATTGTGAAAAGTGACGAACATTTATATGAGACAAAAAGGGATAAGAAAAGGAATCATAGGGATTGCGTGTTAAGAGAAGGGTAATTGGGATGACAGAACTGCTTTGGGGGAAGTAACCAAAGTCATTTGTAACTTTAATGGATATCAATGTCTGTCAGGGACAGATTTTGAAGATAGATATTAGGAGGATATAGAATGAGCTTTTTTAAAGAACTGAAAGAAGATATTGTTCAGTCCGTGAATGAACTGAGCGATACGCTGGATGAAAAAGTAACTGCGTCAGAGGAAGCAGCAGAAGAGGCTGAAACTTTGGAGACGGAGGTACAGAAGGAGATTGATTCTATTCTGGAGGATGGCATCTTAAATGATATGTCCATGGCGGAAGAGAACTCTGAGGATATTTCAGAACCAGAGGAGCCTTGGGAACAGAATCTTTCAGCAGAGGTTCAGGAAGAACAGGATGTGGCAGAAGAGGCGATGACAGATATTTCTGAGCCAGAGGAGGAACTGCAGGAAGATTTAAATTACGGTGAGGTGGATCACCAGGAAGAGAATGAAACAATGTATATGAGTCAGGAGGAAGATAATATGAGTGATTTTGAGGAAACAGTAGAAGATAACAGCGAAGAGACAACGGTGATTACCAAAGGTACTACGATTAATGGTGGTATTAAATCCGATACCTCACTTGTCGTTAAAGGTGTGATTGAAGGGGATGTGGAATGTCAGGGAAAACTGACGATCACCGGACATGTGGCAGGAAACAGCACGGCGTCAGAGATCTATGTCAACACACCAAGACTGGAAGGCAGTCTGAACAGCCATGGCAGTGTAAAAATTGATGTGAGTACGGTCGTGATCGGTTCGATTACCAGTGCGTCGGTTGTAGTAGCTGGAGCTGTGAAAGGAGATATTGATGTAAATGGTCCTGTTATTATTGACTCTACAGCTGTAGTCAAGGGTTCTGTTTTTGCCAAATCCATTCAGATCAACAGCGGTGCAGTCATTGACGGAAATTGTTCTCTCAAATATGCTGATGTGGATCTAGATACTTTTTTTGATTAAAAAAATGGACGGAGAGGGAGATTTCTATGAAATATAACCGGGTATTGTTAAAGTTAAGCGGAGAGGCTCTCTCCGGGAACAAAGGGAATGGTTTTGATGAGGCCACCTGCATCCGGGTGGCAGAGCAGATACGCGATCTGGTGAAAGAGGGCTGTCAGACTGCTGTGGTGATTGGCGGCGGCAATTTCTGGCGGGGAAGAACCAGTGAGACGATTCAGAGAAATCAGGCGGATCAGATTGGAATGCTGGCTACGGTAATGAACTGTATTTATATGTCAGAGATCTGCCGTCATGTCGGTCTTATGACTCAGATTCTCACCCCCTTTGAATGTGGTTCTTTTACCAAATTATTCAGTAGAGACAGGGTAGAAAAGTACCTGGCTAAGAATATGGTGGTGTTTCTGGCTGGAGGAACGGGACATCCTTATTTCTCCACGGATACAGCGACAGCACTCCGTGCGGTGGAGATTCAGGCAGATGTGATTCTTGCAGCTAAGTCGGTGGACGGAGTCTATGACTCGGATCCGGCGAAGAATCCGGGGGCGAAGAAGTTTGACAGCCTGCCGATCTCAAGAGTCATCGATGAGAAGCTGGGTGTGGTGGATCTGGCTGCCGCGGTAATCTGTTATGAGAACCATATGCCGATGTGTGTATTTGGTTTAAATGAAGAAAACAGCATTATAAACTGCGTAAAGGGTGAAAGCACGGGAACAAATATTACAGTGGACTAATCATGGAGGGGAATAGAGATGGAATTTGATATTAAGACGTATGAAGATAAAATGGATAAAACATTGTCAAATCTGCAGGAGGAATATGTGTCGATCCGGGCTGGACGCGCTAATCCCCATATTCTGGATAAGATTCAGGTGGATTATTACGGAACACCTTCTCCGCTTCAGAGTGTGGCAAATATTTCTGTGCCAGAGGCAAGAATGATCCAGATTCAGCCATGGGAGTCCAGTCTGATCAAGGAGATCGAGCGCGCGATTATTGCTTCTGATCTTGGTCTGACACCTGCCAATGACGGCAAAATGATCCGCCTGGTATTTCCGGAGCTTACGGAGGACCGTCGTAAAGAACTGGTGAAGGATGTTAAGAAAAAGGGAGAGAATGCTAAAATTGCAGTGCGGAACATCCGCCGTGATGCCAACGATGCGGTGAAAAAGCAGAATAAGGCAAATGAGATTTCAGATGATGAGCAAAAGCAGCTGGAAGACCGTATTCAGAAACTTACCGATAAGTATATTGCTAAAGTAGACGAGGCGGTGGAATCAAAATCTACGGAGGTTATGACCGTCTGATCAGTAGGGTTATACAAAACGGGCCAGTCACATAGCAGCATAATATGGAGAGAAAAATGGAAGATAATAAATATCAGATACCGGAGCATGTGGCGATCATTCTGGATGGCAATGGCAGATGGGCAAAAAAACGTTTTCTGCCAAGAAAAGCTGGACATGTTGCGGGGAGTAAAACGGTAGAGCAGATCTGTGAGGATGCCTGGGATCTGGGCATCCGTTATCTTACGGTATATGCTTTTTCCACGGAGAACTGGAAGCGGCCCCAGGATGAGGTGGACGCTTTAATGAAGCTTTTGAGACAGTATTTGAAGGACTGTATCAAACGAAGCACAAAAAATAATATGTGTGTTCGGGTTCTGGGGGATATCTCTCCTCTGGATGCGGATCTGAAGGCGAGCATTGTTGAATTGGAGGAAGTGTCTAAGGACAATACTGGACTTCATTTTCAGGTGGCGCTGAATTACGGCAGCCGGGATGAGATGCTACGGGCAGTGCGGGCTATGGCAGAGGAGGTTTCTGAGGGAAGGATGACCCTGAAGGAGATCGACGAGGATCGTTTTAGTGATTATCTGGATACCAAAGGGATTCCGGATCCGGATCTTCTTATACGTACCAGCGGAGAGGAGAGACTGTCTAATTTTCTTCTCTGGCAGCTGGCCTATACGGAGTTTTATTTTACCGATGTTCTGTGGCCGGACTTTAATAAAAAGGAGCTGCAGAAGGCGATTGAATATTATAATAACCGGGACCGGAGATTCGGCGGTGTTTGATTAGTATATAATTAAGTGCGAAATGGAGTCTTTTATGTTTGCCAAACGATTTATGAGTGCTGTGGTTCTGCTGGTATTTGCGGTAGTTGCCCTGGTGGGAGGCGGAACCTTTCTGCTTGCGGTGAGTGGCGTAGTTGCTCTTGCTGGAACCTATGAATTTTTAAAGGTGGATCATATGAATAAAACCGTGCCGGGATGTATTTGTTATGTCTCGGTTATTGGTTTTTATCTGATGCTATTTTGGTGCCAGACGTTTATGCTGGAGCTGTGGCTGGTTCTGGTGATTCTGTTACTTCTGTCCGCCTATGTATTTGGTTATCCCAGGTATCATATTCACAATATGGGCGTGTGCCTCTTTAGTGTTCTGTATGTGGGAGTGCTGGTATCCTATGTGTATCAGACGAGAGCCCTTCCGGGAGGAAACTGGATGGTTTGGCTGATTCTGATCAGCGCATCCGGTTCGGATACCTTTGCTTATCTGACGGGTATGCTCATGGGCAAACATCATTTCTCTGAACTTAGTCCGAAAAAGACGATAGAAGGCTGTGTTGGTGGAGTGATCGGAGCGGCATTACTGGCTCTGGTCTATTCTTTTGTAATCCCGAATGGAATCCTTTCTACTGTCGGTGTGAATATTCATGTACTCTTTGCCTGTATCGGTGCGGTGGGCTCTGTGGTATCCCAGATCGGGGATCTGGCAGCTTCGGCAGTAAAACGCAATTTTGGTATCAAGGATTACAGTAATCTGATCCCGGGACACGGCGGTATCCTGGATCGCTTTGACAGTATATTATTTGTGGCGCCGGTGGTGTACTATGTATCGTTGTGGCTTATAAAAGGATAGTCAGGTATCGCACAGCTATATAGAAAAACTCTTCTGTGGAATGGAGAAGAAGATATGAATAGAAAGTTATGTATTTTGGGTTCTACCGGTTCTATCGGAACCCAGACATTACAGGTAGTGGACAATAATAAAGAAACGCTCTCTGTGGAAGCAATGACTGCAGGGGATAATATTACTCTATTTGCGGAACAGATTCTCCGGTATCGACCTAGAATAGTCGCCGTAAAAAGCGAAGAGGGAGCAAAGCAATTAAAGCATAAACTCCAGGAGCACCCGGCGGGAAAAAAGATGCATCTGCCGGAGATTCTCTATGGTATGGATGGTTTTGTGGCATGTGCGTCCTTGACGGAGACAGATATGGTCGTGGCGGCGATGGTGGGAATGATTGGTCTGCGGCCGGTGATGGAGGCGATCCGAAAAGGAAAGGATATCGCCCTTGCCAACAAGGAAACTTTGGTGACCGCCGGACACCTGATCATGCCATTGGTCCAGGAGTATGGTGTATCCCTTCTTCCTGTGGACAGCGAACATTCCGCGATCTTCCAATGTCTGCAGAGTGGTTCCTGTGGGGAGATTGAAGAGATTTTTCTGACGGCTTCCGGTGGACCTTTCCGACATAGTACAGAAGAGGAACTGGAGAGGGTGACAGTGGAGCAGGCGCTTGCTCATCCCAACTGGTCCATGGGCAAAAAGATTACCATTGATTCTGCTACGATGATCAATAAAGGACTGGAGATCATAGAGGCCTGCTGGCTCTTCCATGTGGAGCTGGAGCAGGTTCACGTACTGGTGCAGCCGAAAAGCATCATACATTCTATGGTGGGATTTCGTGATGGCGCCGTGATGGCACAGCTGGGAACTCCAGATATGCGTCTGCCGATCCAGTACGCGCTGATGTATCCTGAACGTCCGCAGCTCAGTGGGGAACGTCTGAATTTTGAGAAATTAAAGTCCATCCACTTTGAAGAGCCGAATACAAAGACATTAAAGGGACTTGACCTGGCAAAAAGATCCTTTGAGACGGGAGGGAGCATGACGACAGTGATGAATGCCGCCAATGAGTTTGCCGTGGCAAAGTTTTTGAAAAAGAAGATCGGATTTAATGACATATACCGGATGATCGAATATGCCATGGAACATCATTCGTTCATAAAAAATCCATCTTTGGATGATATACTTGAAACAGAAAAAGAGACCTATTCCATACTGGAAAAATGTTATGTTTAGTCATTGGTGCAGGGCTTTGGAGTATATTAAGTAATAGAGACCAGAAGCACGATTTGGCAGAATGGAGGAAAGAGTGAAAAATAGATTTTTCACTCTGCAAGTTTGTGCGCGCGCGCCCAAACTTGTGTGATGTGCAAAAGGCGTGCGCGAATGGAGGAAAAACATGAGTGCTGTAAATATTTTGATCGCCATCGTATTATTTAGTGTGATCATACTTTTTCATGAACTGGGGCATTTTTTGCTGGCGAAAGCGAATGGCATCGGCGTGATCGAATTTTCCCTGGGAATGGGACCAAGGATCATATCTTATGCTAAGACGGAAGAAGGGCATCGGGTGAAATTTTTTGGTTCCAGCAGATATTTTGAAGAACATAAAGAGTTTGAGAACCACACTCTTTATTCCTGGAAGATCCTTCCCTTTGGAGGTTCCTGCATGATGCTGGGAGAGATGGAAAATATAGAGGATGACCGGGCTTTTGGGAAAAAGGGAGTCTGGGCAAGGATGTCAGTGATCTTTGCAGGACCATTTTTTAACTTTATCCTCGCTTTTGTTTTATCGCTGTTTCTGATCGGTTTCGCCGGATATGACGAACCATTTCTGACGAGAGTCAGTCCGGGAATGCCGCTGGCAGAGCAGGGATTTCAGGATGGAGACCGGGTGACGGAGATCAATGGCAGGCACATCGTGGTGAACCGGGAACTTAAGAATTATATCCAGTTCCACCCGCTGTCAGATCAGCCGATCGAGCTGACGGTGGAGAGAGATGGTCAGGAGATCACGAAATCCGTCACGCCTAGACTGGTAAAAGATGAAGAGGGAAAAGATGTTTATCGTCTGGGCTTTTCCTATAATATCGATAGGACAAAGGCAGGTGTCTGGGAGAATATCAAGTACTCTGCCTATGAGGTGAAATTCTGGATCTTTACGACTATAGAAAGCCTGGGACAGATGTTTTCCGGGAAAGTCAGCGCCAAAGAGGTGTCGGGGCCTGTGGGTATCGTCCAGGTTGTAGGAGATGTGGTGAGTGACAGTATGCCGGGAGGGATCGGGCTTGTAATGTGCAACATCCTCATTATGGGGATCCTGCTGACGGCCAATCTTGGAGTAATGAACCTGCTTCCGATTCCGGCGCTGGACGGCGGAAGACTGTTATTTCTGATTATTGAGGCGATCCGCAGGAAGCCATTGCCGGAAAAATTTGAGAATTATGTCAATGTGGGAGGTTTTGTCATTCTGATGGGACTTATGGTGGTGATACTTGCTAATGACATCCTTAAATTGATTCCTCATTAATTATTTGTTTCAGAACGGAAAAATGGAGAGTGACATGAGAAATAGGACACGAGAAATATCCATCGGTGGTGTAAAGATCGGAGCTGGTCATTCCATCGCTATACAGTCTATGACAAATACAAAAACCGAACATGTGGCAGATACTGTAGAGCAGATTCAGAAGCTGACAAAGGCGGGATGTGATATTGTCCGGGTGGCCGTGCCGACGATGGAGGCGGCCATGGCTGTTTCTGAGATTAAGAAACAGATCACGATCCCGTTGGTGGCGGATATTCATTTTGATTACAGGCTTGCCATCGCGGCGGTGGAGAACGGCGCCGACAAGATCCGGATCAATCCTGGAAACATCGGCAGTGAAGAACGGATCCGCGCGGTGGTAGATAAGTGCCGGGAGAAAAATATTCCGATCCGGGTGGGTGTCAACAGCGGTTCGCTGGAGAAGCCGCTTCTGGAGAAATATGGCGGCGTGACGCCGGAGGCTCTGGTGGAAAGCGCGCTGGATAAGGTGAGGATCATCGAAAAGATGGGATATGAGAACCTGGTGATCAGTATTAAATCCTCGGATGTGCTGAACTGTATCCATGCCCATGAAATTCTTGCTGCCCGCACAGATTATCCCCTGCATGTAGGGATCACAGAATCGGGAACGGTCTTTTCTGGTGGTCTTAAATCCGCTGTGGGCCTGGGGAATATATTGTATCAGGGCATCGGCGATACCATCCGTGTCTCTTTGACTGGGGATCCTGTGGAAGAGATTCACGCAGCCAATATCATTCTCAAAGCTTTGGGATTGAAGAAGGGGGGCATCAGTGTGGTGTCCTGCCCTACCTGTGGAAGAACGCAGATCGATTTAATTGGACTTGCTACAAGTGTAGAACAAATGGTGCAGGAGTTTGACCTGGATATCAAAGTTGCTGTTATGGGCTGCGTGGTTAATGGTCCTGGTGAGGCAAAAGAGGCAGACATCGGCATCGCTGGCGGCATCGGTGAAGGTCTTCTGATCAAAAAAGGCGAGATCATAAAGAAAGTGCCGGAGAGTGAGCTCTTGGCAGTTTTGAGGCAGGAGCTGGAGAACTGGGATAAAACGGGAGGTTGATGAGATGGAGCTTTTTTTTCACGCCTTTTCCAAACTAAACTGTAATGATACGATAAAAAGAGAATACGAGGATGTGATAGTTGAGAAGATCAGCGCATCCCAGTCCAAAAAACTGGTGTTTATTTATTGTAAAAAACACCAGTTTTTATCCTATAAAAAAATACAAGTTATGGAAAAGGAATTATATAAGCAGGTATTCCGGCGTCTGGGGTTCCGTCCCAGACTCCAGGTATCCTACCCCGATCTGGGGGATCTGCCACTTGTCAGGCTGCTCTCCCAGATCGAGGATGACCTGAAGGCAGAGATCCGGGAGAGGGATCTGGTGGAGGGGCTGGAATTCTGCGCCGAGCCTTTTGAGGCAGAGGGGGATTCCCTGTACATAACCTGTGGAGATTCTTTTCTGACAAGACAACGCTGTGACGGGGTAAGAGAATTCATCCGGTCAGTGTTTCTGCAGCGGTTTGGCAGAGAGATCACCGTTGATTTTCACTTCAAGGAGTTTGAGCGGAAAAAGGATACGAAGCCGGAGACCTATTTTGTCAAGTTGAATCCCAGTGAGGAGAAGAAAGCAGCAGAGGGTGCAGCTGCTGGGCAGGGAGCAGAAAAGGGGAGAAAAACTGCCTCCGTCGAGGGGAGGAAAGAGAAAAAAGAAGAGAGGCAGTCCCTAAGACCGAGCCGTTCCGGCGGAAGCAGGACAAGCCGACAGAAGGGCGGTTTCCGGCGGCCGGCGAACGATCCGGAAGTTTTTTATGGAAAAAACTGTGAGGGGGCGGTTATTCCCATACGGGAGATCCAGGACGAAATCGGCGAGGTGGTGATCGACGGACAGATCCGAAAGGTGGAGAGCCGGGAGATCAAGGGAGAGAAACTGATCGTCACCTTTGCCTTGACGGATTATACGGATTCCATCGTTTGTAAGGTATTTATCAAAAAAGAACAGGTGATCGATACCGAGTTCTTTGAGTTTGTAAAAAAGGGAAATTTTATCCGGGTAAAGGGAGTGGCGAGCCTGGATTCCTATGACAAAGAAATCCGCATCGGTGGTATTATGGGGATGAAGGAGATCAAGAGCTTTCACGTGGGGCGCAGTGACAATGCCCCGGTAAAGCGGGTGGAGCTACATGCCCATACCCAGATGAGTGATATGGATGGCATCACCCAGGCGAAACAGCTGGTAAACCGTGCTCATGCCTGGGGACACCGGGCGGTGGCGATCACCGACCATGGTGTTGTCCAGGCGTTTCCCGATGCCAACCACGCCCTGGAGGGGCTGAAACTCTCCGAAGAGGATGATTTTAAGGTGATCTATGGCTGTGAGGCCTATCTGGTGGATGATCTGAATGACCTGGCGGTGGAGAATGAGAAAGGTCAGAGACTGGACGGGGATTTCGTGGTATTTGACCTGGAGACCACCGGTTTTTCTCCGGTGAAGGACCGCATTATTGAGATCGGGGCGGTGAAGGTCAGTGGCGGGAAGATCACAGAACGGTTCAGCACATTTGTCAACCCGGGGATCCACATCCCGGAGCGGATCACGGATCTGACCACCATTACCGACGATATGGTAAAGGATGCCGGGGATATCGAAGAGATTCTTCCCCGGTTTCTGGAGTTTGTCGGCGACAGTGTGCTGGTGGCGCACAACGCGGGATTTGACCACAGCTTTATCAAAGCAAAGGCAGGGGAGCAGGGCATCCACACCAACTATACGGTGCTGGATACCGTGGGGCTTGCCCGTGTCCTGTTTCCGGAGCTTGCCAAGTACAAGCTGGACAACATCGCCAAGAAGCTGAAAATTTCCCTGGAAAATCACCACCGGGCGGTGGATGATGCCGGGGCCACGGCGGAGATCTTTGAGAAGTTTGTGGCGATGTTCGCGGATAAAGGGATTTATGACCTGGCAAAACTTTCGGATATCACGCTGGGATCGGCGGATATTGTGAAGAAAAAACCTTCCTTTCATGCCATTATCCTGGCGGCAAATGAGACGGGCCGCGTCAATTTGTACCGGCTGGTGTCCATGGGACATCTGAATTATTTTTATCGGCGTCCCAGGATTCCAAAGAGTGTCTTTAACAAATACAGGGAGGGGCTGATCATCGGCTCTGCCTGTGAGGCGGGAGAACTGTACCGCGCCCTTTTGGATGAGGCACCGGAAGAGCGGATCAAGGAACTGGTGGATTTCTATGACTATCTGGAGATCCAGCCTCTGGGAAACAACCGGTTTATGATCGACAGCGAGCGGGTAGAAAATATTAACAGTGAAGAGGATCTCCGGGAGATGAACCGGCGCATTGTGGCGCTGGGAGAGAAGTACGGCAAGCCGGTGGCGGCGACCTGCGATGTGCATTTTCTCGATCCGGAGGATGAGGTGTACCGCCGCATTATCTTTGCGGGCAAGAAAATGAAAGATGCGGACGACCAGCCGCCCCTGTATCTCCATACGACGGAGGAAATGCTGGATGAGTTTGCTTATCTGGGTGAAGAGAAGGCATATGAGGTGGTGGTAACAAACACGAACCTCATCGCGGACCGCATCGAGAAGATCTCACCGGTGTATCCAGATAAATGTCCTCCGGTGATCCCAAACTCGGATGAAGATCTGAGAAATATCTGTTATAACAAGGCAAAGAGCATGTATGGTGAGGATCTGCCGCCCCAGGTGAAGGGGAGACTGGACCATGAGCTGGACTCCATTATCAAAAACGGATTTGCTGTGATGTACATCATAGCCCAGAAACTGGTGTGGAAATCCAATGAGGACGGGTATCTGGTAGGCTCCCGTGGCTCCGTGGGATCTTCTTTTGTGGCGACCATGTCCGGTATCACGGAGGTAAATCCACTGCCGGCGCATTATTACTGTGCCAGCTGCCACTATGTGGATTTTGATTCGGAGGCGGTAAAGAAATATGCGGGGAGCTCCGGCTGCGACATGCCGCCCAGGACCTGCCCGGAGTGTGGGGAGCTTCTGGTGCAGGATGGACATGACATCCCTTTTGAGACCTTTCTGGGATTTTATGGGGATAAGGAGCCGGATATCGACCTGAACTTTTCCGGAGAATACCAGAGTAAGGCTCATGCCTACACCGAGGTGATCTTTGGGGACGGACAGACCTTCCGCGCCGGCACAATCGCCGGTCTGGCAGAGAAGACAGCATTTGGTTATGTGAAAAACTACTTTGAAGAGCGGGGCGAGCACAAGAGGGTGGAGGAGATCGAGCGGCTTATGGAGGGCTGCGTCGGCATCCGGCGATCCACCGGGCAGCATCCCGGCGGTATCATTGTGCTTCCTCTTGGATGGGAGATCTATACCTTTACGCCGGTGCAGCACCCGGCGAACGACCAGGAGACCACCATCGTCACCACCCATTTTGATTACCATTCCATCGACCACAACCTGCTGAAGCTGGATATACTGGGACACGACGATCCCACGATGATACGTATGCTGGAGGATCTGACGGGACTGGATGCGAAAACCATTTCCCTGGACAACCAGGAGGTATTATCGTTGTTTGCGGATACTTCGGCATTGAAGGTGACGCCGGAGGAATTGATGGGGTGTGACCTGGGGAGCCTTGGCATCCCGGAGTTTGGGACAGAATTTGTCATGCAGATGCTGAGGGACACGAAACCGAAGAATTTTTCCGACCTGGTGCGGATCTCCGGCCTGTCCCATGGTACGGATGTGTGGCTGAATAATGCCCAGTATTTTATCAAGGAGGGCAACTGTACCCTGTCTACGGCGATCTGTACCCGTGACGATATCATGACCTATCTGATCCATACCGGGGTGGAGAACGGACTCGCCTTTAAGATTATGGAGAGCGTCCGCAAGGGAAAGGGACTGACTCCGGACATGGAGCAGGCGATGAAAGAAGCCGGGGTGGAGGACTGGTACATCGAATCCTGTAAGCGTATCAAGTATATGTTCCCGAAAGCCCACGCGGTGGCATATGTTATGATGGCATTCCGGATCGCGTATTTTAAGGTGTTCTATCCCCTCGCCTATTATGCGGCATTTTTCAGCATCCGCGCCAAAGCCTTTGATTATGAGCTTATGTGCCAGGGAAAGGAGAAGCTGGAGGCGGCGATCCGTGACTACAGACGCCGTTCCAATGAGTTATCCAAGAAGGATCAGGACAGCCTGGGGGACATGAAAATTGTGCAGGAAATGTACGCCAGAGGATTTTCCTTTATGCCAATCGACGTATTCCGCGCCAAGGCAACGCATTTTCAGATTATCGACGGGCAGCTGATGCCCTCCCTGGATTCCATCGACGGCATGGGTGGCAAGGCGGCGGAGGGAATCGTAGAAGCCGTGAAAGACGGGCCATTTTCCTCCCGTGAGAATTTCAAGGAGCGCTGCAAGGTGTCGGGAACCGTGGTGGAAAAAATGGCGGAGCTGGGGATCCTGGAGGATCTGCCGGAGACGGACCAGATGTCGATACTGGACTTTTTTCAGTGAGAGGGTTCTTATGCGCCATGTGGGGAATATGTTAAATTTGTGCAAATCCGGGGATACCAAAAGTTCCTGATTTACAATAACAGCACCTACCGGAAGGGACGCATTTTGCACTTGACAGACGGACGGGTATTTGAGAGAATATAAATTAATTTGGAAACCCCGGTTCAGGCGGCCAGGCCATGATTAAAATTAAAGGAGGAATCGCGTAATGATGATAGTTATGAAAAAAAGAAGACTTGTGTCACTGTTATTGGTATTTGCCCTGCTGGCAGGGGGGCTCCCCATGGGAAAAGAAAAAATAAGCCAGGCCGCGCAGCAAGACATCCAGAGTGCACGTATCATTCAATCCGTACAGGAGATACCGTCACAATCAGGGGAAAAAACGGAGCTGAAAAATCCAACCAGAGAAAATGGCGTCACTACCTGGGACTGTATCTGGTTCGGAAACTACTGGCAGGAAGATACGAACGGGGACGGCAAGGCAGACATGAACGACGAAAAAACCCCGATCAAGTGGCGGGTGCTCTCTGTAGAGGGCGATGACGTATTTTTGCTTGCAGACAAAAGTCTGGACTTTCAGAAATATAATGCGTCATATACAGAAGTTACCTGGGAAACCTGTACGCTGCGCAGCTGGCTGAATGGTTATGGGGCAGAGGAAAATGTATGCAAGAAAGACTGTAGTTCCGTAAATTTTATGGATTATGCGTTTACTTCTGAAGAACAGTCAGCAATAAAAACTACAAATGTAGTAAATAACGACAACCCAGAGTCTGGAGTAGAGGGCGGAACTAATACGTCAGACAAGGTGTATCTGCTGTCCATCGATGAGGTGTTAAATCCCAAATATGGTTTTGCTCCTCCTATTGAAGATAAAAGTACAAGCAGAAGGGCTGTACAAACAGCATATGCAAATAAAACTAAAAGTTCAGATTCAGAAGTTTATTGGCTGCTTCGGTCCCCAGGTAGTGTTTCTAAGTGTGCAGCCCAGGTATATTATAACGGTAATATCCAGATGTTTGGTGAGCATGTTGATGCCACTTATAGTTCCGTCCGTCCGGCACTACATTTGAACCTGTCTTCTGATTCCGGGTGGTCTTATGCTGGTACTGTGGGATCCGATAATGGTGTGTCTGCCTGGGACTGCATCTGGTTCGGAAACTACTGGCAGGAAGATACGAACGGAGATGGTAAGGCAGATGAAAATGATACAAAAACCCCGATCAAGTGGAGGGTATTGTCGGTAGAAGGGGATGATGCTTTATTACTGGCAGATAAAGGGCTGGACTGTCAGAGTTATAATGAAACAAAGGAAGATGTTACGTGGGAGACCTGTACACTGCGGAGCTGGCTGAATGGTTACGGGGCAGATAAGAATATTGCGAAAAAGGATTATAACGGAGGTGGCTTTCTGAATAATGCTTTTACAACAACGGAACAACAGGCCATAATGACCACAAATGTAGTAAACGAGGATAATCCGCAGTATGGTACTGAGGGAGGTAATAATACTTCTGATAAGGTATATCTGCTGTCTAGAGATGAGGCGTTGGATCCGGCAAATGGATTTTCTGCCAGAAAAAAGGAATATGCAGAAAACAGAAGAGTTTTTAACACTGCATTTACGAAAGATAAGGGGGCAGACACAGCTAATACTGAAGAGTTCCCGGGGAACGGTCTTTGGTTACTCCGAACAATTGGTTACAATAGTAAGTCGGCCACTTTTGTGTTTACTTATGGGTATTTAGGTGAGGATGCTGCCGATTTCTGTGCTTATGCCGTCCGTCCGGTTTTGCATATGAATCTATCATCCGTTTCCAGTTGGTCATATGCCGGTACTGTGGCCTCGGATGGAGTAGTAAAGGAAATGGAACCGTCTACTTCGTCACCAACGGAACCAGGTAAAACACAGCCCCCTCGGGAAACAGAACTTCCGCCATCGAAAACTCCAGTAGAGACCACTGAGCCGGAGGTGACGGAAAAGCCGTCTGTGACGCCAACTGTACCGGAAAATACGCAGACTCCCCAGGAAACCGCAGCACCAGGGAAGACTGCTGAGTCAGGGGTGACGGAAAAGCCGTCCGTGACGCCAACTGTACCGGAAAATACACAGAAACCACAGAAAACCGTTGAACCGGAGAAGACTACTAAGCCGGAAGTGACGGAAAAGCCGTCCGTGACGCCGGCCCCAGAAAATACGCAGAAACCACAGGAAACCGCAGCACCAGGGAAGACCGCTGAGCCGGAGAAGACCGCTAAGCCGGAAGTGACAGAAAAACCGTCTGTGACGCCGGCCCCGGGAAATACTCAGAAGCCCCAGGGAACTGCTGAACCGGAAAAGACAGCCGGACCAGGAACACCGTCCCGGCCGGGGACTTCTTCTGTAACCCCTTCCGTTCCCCAGCCGGGTTCCTTTGCGGCTTCGGTGCCAAGCCTCACATCCGATCCGGAAAAAACCGCGGTCGGAAAAGCAGCCGCCCTGAAACTGAAACAGAAGAAGGGCACCGTGAAAGCTTCCTGGAAGAAAACCGCTGGGGCAAAAGGCTACCAGATCTGTTACAGTACCTCCAGGAAATGGAAGAATAAAAAACAGAAGCTGGTTTCCAAAAACAAAGCGGTAATCAAAAAACTCAAAAAGAAGAAGACCTATTATTTCCGTGTACGGGCTTACCGTCTGGAAGGGAAAAAGAAGGTCTATGGGTCATGGAGCGGCACGAAGAAGATCAAGATTAAGAAGTAGCGGAGGGTAAACTCCGCAGGAAAAATAAATACTGCAGAAAAAACCATCCTTTTCTGTGCACCCGGTCTTCAAGATCGTGCTGTGGCAGAGGGGGTGGTTTTTCTGTCGATCGACTTACTATATGCAGAAACCGTGCACAGAAATTAGGAAACACAGAAGAACTAACGATTTAACGTGTATATCGTATAATTCAGATACGCTGCAAACAGGCACCATAGAAGGTAGGGGATCTGTGAATATGCTGCGAATGGGCTTATCTTATAAAATTGACAGATCATTATTACGATAAGAACGATTAATGCCATTAACCATATGAAGGCAAACAGGTATTGAGAGAAGCCAAAAAATAAAATACTCCAAAAGAAGTTAAACATTAACTGTAGCTTGTAAGTAGTGAGTGCTTTTTCTTTCCTGGCATCACTTGAAGAATAAATGATGTATGATGATATCCCCATCAAAATATAGAGTATGGTCCAAACAATAGGAAAAAGAAAAGAAGGCGGAGCAAAGGATGGTTTATTAAATGCAGAGTAGGACATATTCCCGCTAAGCAGGGAAGACAAGGCACCTACTGCCAGCGGAATCAGAATAGATAAGATGAGATTTAATTTGTTCAGAGTTTTCATTATGATTTATATGCTCCCCCAAAGGATATAAATCATAATATGTGAAGCAATTACACGTTATGCTGATTGCAAATGAAAAAGGTGAAATACCACAGCGGAAACAGATGTATCTGCATATTGAAAATAGCTTTATTACATGGTATACTCAAATATAGATAATAAAAAGATAGAAAGTGAAGATATGAATATTGAAAAGCAGATCATTGATCAAAGGATAAATAAGATAATACAGGACAATGGAGATCTTTTTCAAGAAGATCTGGAAAAGAATCGTTCCAAGGCTTTTTTGCTGTTGGGCGTGGCTGCTTATCTGGACATTGACATAGCAGAAGCGGAGCAGCTGGTTACGGATGGAGGAAATGATGGGGGATTTGATGCTGCTTATATCGTTGAAAACCAGGACTCGCAGTTAAATGTGGTTCTGTTTCAATCAAAATATGTCCGGGCGCTGGATAAAGACAGCAACTTTCCGGCTAATGCAGTTGAAAAGGCAGTGAATACGGTAAAATGTGTATTTGATCCCGCTGCCCGGATTGAATTGAATCCTAAAAGTGAAGAAAAGGTGAATGAAATCCGTTTTTTTATCCTGGATGGGCAGATTCCATATGTTACCTTTGTGATGTTGAATAATGGGCTGCCTTGGAACCAGGATGGAGAAAATCATATTCAAAATACATTTGGGGGACAGAAGCAGGTGCAATTTGTCCATTTTTGTCATTCTGATATTTTGCGTTATATAAATAGGACTGAATCCATCGATGCACAAATGCAATTCCTTCTACTGTTGCCGCAGAGGCAGTGCTCGCCGTATGGCGTGAACGTCCACACTTGGCGAAATATAAGCGCAATGAGTTTTTTGATAAATATTATTCAGATATCTTTGAAAACTTAAATGCTGCACAAATGATAATTGCAGTTCTGATATTCCGTTATTGTGACAGCAGGCGGAAACACCAGTGCATGGACAAAGATATACAGGCTTCGCGTCCTTTCAGCCAGCATTTTCTCGCTTATATGATCGGAAAACAGCTGTTACAGAAACATAGTATAGAATTAAATTCTTTGACGCATGCAAATTTTTATGAAGTAAAAGAAGCTTTTGAAAGGAATAAGGAAGGTCTTTATACCAGAGCAGAAAATGTGTTAACGGAATTGTTGAAGGAATATTTTAATTCCGAACATCTCGATTTGATTGATGGACGTACGATGGCAGCGGCATTCCGGCGTTTTGATATCGTGGAGAATTATTTTAAAGTTCCTTCCTGGTGGGATGAACATATGATATGATTCTATACAGTTTTTGTATTTTAAAAAATAAAATAAAAAAATTAGTAAAAACTGTTGACAACAGTTGAATTTTATAGTATTATATCAACTGTTGACACGGTCCGTTGGTCAAGCGGCTAAGACGCTGCCCTCTCACGGCAGAAACAGGGGTTCGATTCCCCTACGGACTATTTTATTGTTTATAATAGCCCAACTATAGAAAGTGCTGGAAAGCTCGATTTTATCGTGTTTTTAGGCATTTTTTGTTTTATTAATAAAGTTTTTTTGTGTTAAAAATTAGAGGGAACAATATTAGAATTTAGCAAGAAAGGAGAGGCTCTTGTACGTATGATTATAAAATATGCTGATAGGCAGTTGGCGCCGCATTATGAGTTTGATTCTCTGTATCAGAATATTGTAATTGAAAAATGTCCTAAAGTGGATCTGTTGACAAATTCTAATGGTAATCATGGATACTAAATATTTATGTGGTGATTCATTGTTAAATAGTATATAATACTATTAGAAAGCGGGTGATTTTATGGAACCGATAAAAAAAGAAGAGATATTTACAATTGAAGATATATATGCGCTGCCAGATGGAGAACGCGCAGAATTAATAGATGGAAAGATTTATTATATGGCTCCGCCAAGTTGGGAACACCAAAGAATAAGTCGTATATTACATCAGGCAATAGCGAATTATATTGATAGAAATAATGGAAAATGTGAGGTATTAGCGGCGCCATTTGCTGTATTTTTAAATAAAGATGATGTAGATTATGTTGAACCAGATATTTCTGTCATTTGTGATATATCAAAACTGGATGAAAAAGGTTGTCATGGCGCACCGGACTGGATTATAGAGATTGTGTCACCAAGTAGTAAACCAAGAGATTACATGACAAAATTATTTAAGTATCGTGCGGCGGATGTTAGAGAATATTGGATTGTAGATCCTGAAAAACAGAGGACTATGGTTTATGGATTTGAAAATGATATAGTGGAACAATATGATTTTGATGAATATGTGCCAGTAGGAATTTATGAAGGATTCACTATAAAGATAGAATAGTTTATGCAAAATATAGTTGTTTGTAGAAGGCATTTGGAAAATAAGAAATCCAGATGCTTTTAAAATTAAAAAGGTTGCCAATGACTGGAGGATATGTTATCACACAGAGAGGACGGATAGGATGAATTCGATGGACAAGGAGATAAATGAGATTTCTCCCAAGGCTTTTATTCATATGTTTGGAGAGGCTCAAAAATACAATCGGCGTTTTTGCTTTATTCTGGGGTCCGGTGCGTCCCGTGAGGGCGGGATTCCCACCGGGGTGGAGATGGCAAAGATCTGGGCGGAGGAGTTAAAAAACAAATATGAAGAAAAAGAACTGCTGGATCTGATGAAGAAGCTGGATATTCAAAGCATAAGTCCTACCAGTGAGAATTATTTTGGGATTTATGATCTTCGCTATTATCCGGATTATCAGGAAGGCTATGCGTATTTTGAAAGGGAGTTGGAAAAGGGAGTACCCAGTCTTGGCCATCATGCCCTGGCGAAAGTTCTTGCGGGGAAAACACATAATCTGGCTATCACCACAAATTTTGACAGTCTGATCGAGGATGCTTTGTTTATTTATGCAAATAAACATCCTTTGCTGGTGGGGCATGAATCCCTGGCAGGTTTTATCAATCTAAATGTCGACCGCCCCATTGTGGCAAAGATTCACAGAAGCCTGTATTTTCATCCCTATAACCGCCAGGATGAGACCCATGGGCTGGATCAGGAGTGGCAGGAGACATTGAAGAACGCCTTTATGGTATATACGCCGGTGGTGATCGGGTATGCCGGCGGCGACCAGAGTCTGATGGAGTTTCTCAAGGATGAAAACGTCAAAATGAACGGTTTATACTGGTGTTATTGGAAAAAGGAAACACCATCCCAGGAGATCATCGATTTGGTAAAAAGTAAAAATGGATGCCTGATTCCCATCGAGGGCTTTGATTATTTTATGTATATGCTTTCCCGGAAGATGGGATTTGAAAACCCGGATGAAGAGATGCGGAAGGTGACGGAAGACAGAATAGAACGCTATAATGGGCAGTACGATACGTTTGAAAAGATGATTCGCACCGAGGCGGAACAAAACCAGGCTTCCAATGAAGCTTTGAATGAAATACTGAATGAAATGGATACATATAATGATGAACAAATCAAGGAAGCAAAGAAAGAAGAAACTGTTCATAATTATAAAAGAATAGGGCGTATATATAGAAGAGAAGGAAAATATGACAAGGCGATAGAAGCGTATACCGCTGCTATTGATCTGAGTCCAGAAGATGCGGATAATTACTGTAATAGGGGCAATGTTTATGCAGATTTAAAAGAGTATAATAAGGCAGTTGAAGATTATACAAAAGCCATAGAACTCGATACGCAGTATGCTATTGCATACAATAATCGTGGATATGCATATAATGAACTGGGAGAATATAATAAGGCAATAGAAGATTTTATAAAAGCCATAGAACTTGATCCACAGTATGCAGCTGCATATAGTAATCGTGGATATGCGTTTGACGAATTTGGAAAATATAAAGAGGCATTAGAGGATTATACGAAAGCCATAGAACTTGACCCACAGTACGCTATTGCATACAATAATCGTGGAAATACATATGATAATATGGGAAAATATCAAAAGGCAATAAATGATTATACAAAAGCTATTGAGCTCGATCCACAACTTCCCAGTGCTTATAGTAATATGGGCACACTCAAATACAAGTGCCAAGAGTATGAAGAAGCATTGGAATATTTGAACAAAGCCATCGGACTCCGTGAATCTTATAAAGATGCCTATGAAATTAGGGCAAAAGTGTACCATGCCCTGGGCGAACATGAAAAGGCGAAAAAAGATGAAGAGCGGGCAGAAACTCTTTCTGATACAGAAAATTGACCAGGAAGTGTGAATAGAAGTACTAAGCTTTTAAAAAACAAAAGCTAAGGACTTCTACGGCGGCGTTGCCGCCGATTCACACCGAAGAACGCAAAAAGCGGTGTTCTTCCTAAAAATATTTGTGCCGCCTGCGGCGAATGGAGACAAAAATGGAGACAGAAAAGAAATATTTTAAATGGAATGAATTTTTAAGTTATTATAAGCCCTTCCGGAGGATTTTTGCGGCGGACATGTTCTTCGCCTTTCTGGGGGCGGCCACCACGCTGGTGATCCCGCTGATCGTGCGCTACATTACCGGAACGGTGATCTATATGCCGAAAGAGCAGATCTGGAATACAATCCTTATGCTGGGGATTCTGATGACTGTGCTGGTGGGGATACAGTGTTTCAGCAATTATTTTATCGGCAATTACGGTCATGTGATGGGGGCGAAGATTGAATTCAATATGAGAAAGGAAATCTTTGAGCATTATCAGAAATTATCCTTTTCTTTTTACGACAACCAGAAGGTAGGACAGCTCATGTCCCGTATCACCAATGATCTGTTTGATATCACAGAGCTTCTGCATCATGGGCCGGAGGATGTGGTGATTTCCTTTATTAAGTTTATCGGGACGCTGGCCATACTGATCTGGGTGAATCCTAAACTTGCAGTGGCGGCATTTGTCCTGATCCCGGTGATGTTTGTCTATGCCTACATTCTGAATAAGAAGATGAAACGCGCCTTTAAGCGGAACCGGGAAAAGGTGGCAGATATCAATGCCAGGATTGAAGACAACCTCTCGGGCATCCGGGTGGTCAAATCCTTTGCCAATGAGGATGTGGAGCAGGAAAAATTTATGGAAGGAAACCAGGGGTTTCTGGACAGTAAGAAAAACAGCTATTTTTATATGGGACAGTATCATGCCGGGCTGACGGCATTTATCACGATGATTACGGTGCTGGTTATCGTCGTGGGGGCGTTTTTCCTGTCCAATGGATCGCTGAATGCGCCGGATCTCATCACCTTTCTGCTCTATATCAATAATTTTACCGAGCCGGTACAGAAGCTCATCAACTTTACAGAGCAGTTTCAGAACGGGATCTCCGGTTACGAGCGCTTCCGGGAGATCCTTGCCATCTCTCCGGAGATCCAGGAAGCAGAACATCCGGTGGAGGCGGAGAGTCTCCGGGGAGATGTGGAATTTGATGATGTAGGCTTCCGGTATGAGGAAGATCAGGAAAAGGTACTCAGTCATGTGAGTCTGAAAGTAAATGAAGGAGAATATGTGGCGCTGGTGGGTTCATCGGGTGCCGGGAAGACGACGCTGTGCAGCCTGATCCCAAGATTTTACGAGGTGACTTTCGGCTGTGTCCGGATTGACGGAGTGGACATCCGGGACTATTCCCTGAAAAGCCTGCGCCGGAATATCGGCGTCGTTCAGCAGGATGTATATCTTTTTGCCGGGACGGTGATCGACAATATACGTTATGGAAGACCGGACGCCAGTAGGGATGAGATCATAGAGGCGGCGAAAAATGCCAACGCCCATGAGTTTATCATGAATCTGCCGGAAGGGTACGAGACCAATATCGGACAGAGGGGCGTGAAACTGTCTGGCGGGCAGAAGCAGCGGCTTTCCATCGCCCGGGTATTTTTGAAAAATCCGCCCATCCTGATATTTGATGAGGCCACTTCGGCGCTGGATAACGAGAGTGAGAAGGTGGTCCAGGAATCGCTGGAGAAGCTGGCGAAAAACCGTACCACCTTTGTGATTGCCCACCGGCTTTCCACCATCCGAAATGCCCAGAGGATTCTTGTGCTGACCGAAGAAGGTATCGCGGAGGAGGGGACGCATTCCCAGCTGATGGAACAGCGGGGTGTTTACTATAACATGTACACGCTGGCAGGAAATTAGCAAAAGTGCAAAAAAATCCCAAAACCCCTTGCTTTTTGGGAAAACGTGTGATATACTTTAAATGTTATTGGTGGAAAATGAGTGGACGAAAGTCCACTCATTGTTTTTGCGTTTTTTGTTTTGATTTGTAAAAAAGGAAAAGAGGGTTGTCTTTGAGCAAACATCAGAATTATGAGCAGCGTACGGAACAGCTGATCACTCCGATTTTGGAGGAAAATCATTTTGAACTCGTTGATGTGGAATTTGTAAAAGAGGCGGGAAACTGGCATCTGAGGGCTTATATTGACAAGGAAGGCGGTATCACTATTGATGATCTGACCCTTGTAAACCATGCACTCAGTGACCTGATGGACAGAGAGGATTTTATCGAAGAATCCTATATCCTTGAGGTTAGTTCCCCCGGCCTGTTGAGACCGTTTAAGAAACCGAAGGACTACATAAGAAACCTGGGACAGGATGTAGAGGTCAAATTGTTTGCTCCGGTGACTTTTGAACAGGATGGGAAAAAATATACAGATAAAGAATTTGTCGGCATCCTGAAAGAATATAACGCGCCTTCCGAAGACACAACTGCTGCAGGGAAGATCCTGCTG
>JAAVZE010000144.1 GCA_022791495.1 Eubacterium sp. | reverse complement strand
GTAAGAGCACTCTTATGGGACGCCTGCTGGCAGATACCGGTTCCCTTCCCGAAGGAAAGTTAGAGCAGGTAAAAGAGACCTGCCGCAGAAATGCAAAGCCGTTTGAGTATGCATTCTTGCTGGATGCCCTGAAGGATGAGCAGTCCCAGGGGATCACGATTGACACGGCGAGATGTTTTTTTAAGACAGAAAAACGAGATTACATCATACTGGACGCGCCAGGACATATCGAATTTTTGAAAAATATGATCACAGGAGCTTCCCGTGCCCAGGCGGCATTGCTTATGATCGATGCCAAAGAAGGTGTCCAGGAAAATTCCAGGCGGCACGCTTATATGCTGTCGATGCTGGGAATTCAGCAGATTGCCGTGGTGATCAATAAGATGGATCTGGTGGATTACAGCCAGGAAGTATTTGAGAAGGTAAAAAATGAGTATCTTGAATTTTTAAAACAGATTAATATTACACCGAAGTTTGTCCTTCCTGTAAGTTCTTTCCAGGGAGATAATATCGTAAAGCAGAGCGATAAAATGCCATGGTACGATGGAATGTGTATTTTGGAAGTGCTGGATGCTTTTGAATGTGAGGAAGAGCATGACAAGCAGCCATTCCGTATGCCAGTGCAGGATGTATACAAATTCACGAGAAACGGGGATGACCGGAGAATCGTGGCAGGAACCATCGAGACTGGTACGATCCGTGCAGGGCAGGAGGTTATTTTCTACCCTTCCGGCAAGAAGAGCCATATCAATAAAATCGAGTCATTTAATACCGACCCCATCCAAGAGGGCAAGCCGGGTATGGCTATCGGATTCACTATGAAGGAGCAGATTTATATAACCCGTGGGGAAATGATGGCGATCGCTGGAGAGCCACAGCCCAAGACGGCATCACGGATCTCGGCTAATATTTTTTGGCTGGGAAAGAAAGATTTTGTTCCAGGAAGATTATACTTTCTGAAGATCGGCGGCGAAAAGGTCAGAGTGGAGGTGGAAGAGGTTAAAGGAGTCATTGATTCCTCCAATCTTTCCTCCACCGATACGAAGCAGGCGGTGGAGAAACATGAGGTGGCAGAGGTTATTCTAAAGACCGATAAGCCGATTGCCTTTGATACGGTAAAGGAGAGTGCCGGTACGAGCCGATTTGTCATCGTGGACAATTATGAGATTGCCGGAGGCGGAATCATAACCGAGGCGCTGGAGGATGAAGAAAGTGATATCAGAAGCAGTGCCATGCTCCGCAATTATAAATGGGAGACTGGTGAGATCAGTCTGGAGTCCAGAATTGAGCACTATGCCCAGAGGCCGGAATTGATCGTGCTGACTGGAGAAAAGAATACTGGCAAAAAGGACCTGGCAAAGGCATTGGAAAAAAGCCTTTTGGACAGTGGCAGATATGTATACTACATGGGAATTGTGTCCTATCTGTATGGAGTAGGTGCTGATACGAAGTCAGGCGGAGATGAGGACCACAAAGAGCAGATACGGCGTTTCGCTGAAGTGGCAAATCTTATGCTGGATGCCGGGATGATTCTGATCGTTACAGCTACCAAGCTGACTGAGAGTGACCGCAAGATTATGGAAGCGGTGATTCAGGGAGAAATGGATGTTTTCTGGATCGGCGATGAGGTAAGCACAGATATTAAAATGGATATGAGGCTGAAGGACAGTGAATTTGATTATGAGAAAAATATCCGTAAGATCCGGACGCTTCTTAAAGACAAAGGAATCCTGTTCCGATGATGGATCAGGGAGATGGAGAAAAGGATGGCTTCAGACAATAAAAACGAAAATATTATCTGGCATGACGGAAAAGTATCTTATGAAGACCGGTGCCAGGTTCTGAACCAGAAGGGGATTGTAGTGTGGTTTACCGGACTTTCAGGATCTGGCAAGTCCACAGTGGCAGTGGAGTTGGAACATATCCTTAATGAAGCAGGACGGGCCGTGTATCGTCTGGACGGGGATAATATCCGCTGTGGTATCAACTCCGATCTTGGTTTTAGTGACGAGGACCGCAACGAAAATATCCGTCGTATCAGTGAGATTGCAGCGCTGTTTCAGGATGCGGGAGTAATCACACTGGTATCCTTTATCTCTCCTTTCCGGGCGATGCGTCAGTTTGCCAGAGAGAGAGCGGGTGAGGGGAACTTTATAGAGGTCTACGTAAATACGGATTTTGAGACTTGCAGGCAGCGGGATCCGAAGGGATTGTACAAAAAGCAGATCCAACAGTTTACCGGTAAGGACTCTGTATATGAGGAACCGCTGAATCCTGAGATCATACTGGATACGGTAGATCATACCCCTTATGAATGTGCAATGCAGATTTATGAGAGAATATGGGGAGAGAGGCATGAGTAGTTTAATCAAAAAGCTCAAACGCAAGGTTAAGCGCAGCAAGCGGGAATTTGAGACCGCCAGGGGTGCCAGGGTAAAAAAAGTCTATCACAGCAATGGCGGGACGATTACAGTCCGGCCGGAGGCATGGGTGATCCGGGGATCGGAAGCCTATGAAGAGGTTTTCCGGCGGGAACTGGCAGATTCCTTTAAGACCAATATCAAGACGAAGAAAATGTATTCTCTTGTATCTCAGGCTAAAGACTGGTTTTTGGAATTGCAGCTGCGAAGTGAAAAATATACCTTTAACAATATGCTGGCAGTGGTAAATCCCTTTGGGGAGGCGCCATTGACAGCTCTTGTGCTGTTTACTACACTTATGGATTACAGTGTGCGCGTTACCGTGGAAGGAGACACAGAGGACACCAGTTTCATATCGGAATATCCGCCTGACAAGCGTCATCGCATTCCCATTCTGGGACTGTATCCGGGACGGAGTACCGATGTGATCATTGAACTTCTGGATGAAAATGGTCAGGTGTGTGACAATCGCAGATTTCCCCTTATTACAGAATCTCTTCCAGAAGACTTAAAGGATATCATAACGGTAAAGAAGAAAAATGACCAGGCGGCATTTAAAAATATTCTGATCGCAGGAGGCATCGACATTAGACCCTGCGTGTTTGACAAGGAGGGGCAGATCCGCTATTATCTGCGGAGAAAGCCAAAGGGATATGGTATTTTTCCGTTGTCCAAGGGGCGTTTTCTGTTTATGGAACGGGAAATATCTGCTCCCTCTTTTACCAATCCTCATTCGGTCCAGATGTATGACATGGACTATCTCGGCAGGGTGGGAAGAACCTATCTCGTGAAGAACGGGGCCCATCACACTGTAGAGGAAAAGACTCCTGGAGGCAATATTCTGACAGCAGGAAACAGTCTGGAAGAACATTCGGAAGATCTGATCCTGGAACTGAACCGGGAAAATGGAGAGATCGTGCATCAGATCAAGCTGGGAGATCTATTTGATGAAACCTATCAGGATATGATGGACTGGGCACACATCAATTCGGCATCCTATGATAAAGAGCAGGATTCCATGCTGGTATCTATGAGAAATATCCATTCTGTGGCATCTTTTGACTGGAGTCTTGATGAAATCCGGTGGCTGTTTGCTGATCCCCGGTTCTGGGAGGGGACAGAGATGGCAGACAAGCTGTTAAAGCCTGTGGGTGAGGTGCCGTGGTTTTACCAGCAGCACGCCGTATTCGAGGTGGAGCTGGAGGAAAAGAAGCCGGATATCAAGCACATTATGGTCTTTGATAACCACTGGCACAAACGCCGCAAAGTCAAATTTTTTGACAAGGATATATTAAGTTATATCAGTTTTTATGAGATCAACGAAAAAGAAAAAACGGTAAAACTGTATAAGCGCTTTCCCTGCCCCAAGTCAAAGATCCGCTCGAATGCCATTTTTGATAAAGATTCCAGGCATCTCTACGCCATGGCGGGATTTCTGGTGCCTGAGATCGAGGAAAATCTGGGTTTGATCCGGGAATATGATTTTGATTCCATGGAAGTGCTCAGTGAATATTATGTTAAGCCGGGCTTTTTCCGGGCCCATGAATTTTTACCGGATATGGTTTCTCTGTCAAAGACACTGGTGAAAAATACGAATTACCTGGGCGGAGACCTGAAACGACCTCAGCAGTTGACAGAGGACGAAGTAGAAGGTCTGGACTTTCAGGAGGCACCAAGTGTAAAGGATTCTTCTGTATTTTACCGGATGCAGGAAGACCTTCTCTATATCCATGAAATGGACCATGCTATCGGAGCGGTGTACCTCCGTGGGAATGAAGGGGTCTGGAAGGTGGATTTTTCAGATACCTGGCAGACTATGAAGACCTTTGAGGATGCGGATTACCGGATTGCCATGTGGCTGGACCAGCTTCCTCTGGATCAGTATGAGTTATATATTTTGCTCCATGGTGAACTACAGAATACAGGTAAAAAGCTCACGAAGCAGAAATAGATTTTTAGCGATAATACCCTTTAGCTGCCATCTGGGAACTGGAGTTTTTAGGAAACCGGTTTCGATGGTGATGGAGGGTATTTTTTTCTCATAAACGCACCAGTCGCCAAATCCCCCGGCGGGGCGGGTGTCTTTGGTGTTTTCCACAAGGCGGTATCCGGTAACCCGGTGGGTAACCGCGGCCATCGTGGTGATCTGGCTTTTTAGAGAGCCATGAACATTGTAGTCATAGTAGATGAGATTGCCGCGGGAGTGATAGTGTATGATGCCCAATGGATTTGAAAGCCCGTTTACAAATTCCATGAGACACCGGGTTTCCTGCTGATCGCCGGCAGTTACACCGGGATTTCTTTTTGCCCGGTCGGGAGACTGACCGAAACCACTGGGGAAATTTCGGTTCAGATCCACGCCCCGCCCATTTTCTTTCCAGGTTTTTGCCTCCGTGGACATGGAGATACAAACACCGTCCGGATTTGTCATCGGCAGAAAGATTACGCAGATTTCCTTCCAGAGTTCCTGGTAGCAGCCTTCGTAATGTTCCAGGTAATATTCCATAATCCGCAGGAGAAGGGTGGTATTGATATATTCCCTGCCATGGATCGAGGCGGTTATGACAAATTGGCCTGGCGCCTCGGAAGATCCCAGGCAGCAGGAATAAAGCTGACGTTTGCCATGGGTGATACCAAGAGAGTTTACTCGAAAATATTCCGGAGGATACTGTTTTTCCAGCTCCCGGATACGTTTTTCCATTGTCGTATAAGTATAGAGAGAATTTTTTTTCATGGATTACCTCACTTCTGCACTTCCGACTGCCGTTCCTAACTCAGCTCTATTGCAGTGTTAATATCATAGGATATTTTATGCCAGAGTTTTGTGATTTATGAGCTGTGCTGTGAGGTGGGAAAAAAGAGAGACGATAAAAAGTGGAAGCTCAGCTCTATTGCAGTGTTAATATCATAGGAT
>JAAVZE010000143.1 GCA_022791495.1 Eubacterium sp. | reverse complement strand
ATTGTATTTACTCCTTATAATAGTACAAAAAGGCGAGGTTGTATTTATGAGCAGAATGAGACAATTAAGGGAAGAAAAAGACATAACGCAGGAAGAACTGGCTTTTGTTCTGGATATTTCACAACAGCGGATCAGTAAGATCGAGAGAAATAAAGCGCCGCTAAGTGATGAGCTTATTATTCGCTGTGCTAAGTATTTTGGAGTGACAGCAGATTATTTTCTGGGAATCAGCGACATTCGCCTTGAGGTGGAAGTGGATGAAGCAAAGCCGCTGGGACAGGACGGAGCAGGTTTTCGGGAGCTTATTTACTATTTTACGCGTATGAATCCGAGAGAACAGGAAGTTCTGGTTGCAATTGAAAAGCTGCTTTGTCGTCTGACTGATAAAGAATAGATAATTTGCTATGCTCTGATTATTTATTCTTTTTCTTTATGGAGGAAATGCATGAATGTACTGATTTTAGAAGATAATGAAGTGGCAAGAAATGCCTTGGTTAAGATCGTAAAATCCTGTATGAGTCAAATTCAGATTTTTGCTTTTGATAATCGAAGCGAAGCCTATTTGTGTGCCATGGATATAAACATCGATCTGTTTCTCGTGGATATCATTCTGAATCCCAAAGAGAGAAATGACACATCGGGAATACGGTTTGCCAGTGATCTCAGGGATAATATCCGCTATAAGGCAAAGCCTATTATATTTATAACTACCTTGTCTGGCTTGGAGGGAGCATTGCTCAGGCAGGTACATTGTTATGATTATATTGAAAAACCTATTGATGCGCCACGGGTCAGGCGGCGCATTCTTGAAGCTCTCGATGCAATTGTAGCAGAGCGTAAGCTAAAAAAGCCAGAACAGCTTTCATTACGTTATGATGGGGTGAATTTTCCAGTGATCATTGATGAAGTCATCTATATGGTCAGCAGGCGGGGAGTATTGTACATCTATGGGATAGAGGACCGGATTGAAATTCCTAATCTTCCTATGAGTACCTTTTTAAGCCGAATCCGGGATAATCATTTTTTGATACCCATCAAAGGAACAGCAGTCAATGTGAGATATATCAGGTCTGTTGATTTTTCCCAGAATAAAGTCTATTTAAAGCGGACGAAAGATGTGGTGGACATCGGGGGAAGGATGAAAAAAAGGTTTAGAGAGGAATTTGAAGAATGTTTTCGTTTGATCAATTAGTGATTCCCATAAATAGCCTTTTGGAAATTACCAGTGTGATCATGCTCATCCATGTGCTGAATGTGGGTAAATCCAGGGGCAGATTGTTGAATTTTGTGCTGTTTTATATTTGTATCATTACATATCTTGTCTGGGTAAACCTCTATATGGAGAGCAAAGAAATATTTGCTCTGGGGTATATCATTCTGTTCTTATTTGCCAAATGGCAGTACCAGATGTCGATATTGCCAGGAGTGATTGTTACAGTTGGTGCAGTTGTAACAGTGGGAATATTGGAGATGGTTTATTTTGCACCTTTTAGTTTGCTGGGTATGTTACATGTCTCGGACAGTTTGATCTCTTTTATAGTTGTATTAGTGATGTCAGTAACGGTTCTTTTTATACATAAAAAGATTCCAGTGCATACTGTACATAAACTTTTATTCCAACAGGAAAAGTATTCCTTTGTTGTGAGTGGTATATGCAGTGTAGCTGTGATCTATGCCATTATCTCTTTCAGCGGGAGTAAGGGACTTACGTTTTCAGAGTACTTTTATGTAATCTGTTGTGTGGCGATTATCGCATTATCCTCCTACAAGTTAAATCAGTATCGCTATGAAGTCAAACTTCGGACGGAATACTCGGAAAAATACGGTGAGGTACTGGAGCAGATCCGGGAGCGCCAGCATAAGTTTTCCAATCAATTAAATGCCATCTATGCCCTTCATCAGCTCTATCACACCTATGAGGAACTGGTAGAAAAGCAGAAAGAACAGACGGATGAACTGTGCAAATACATTATGCCAAACACTGTTATTATACTCAAAAATCCTATCGTGATCGCCCATGTGTATCAGAAGATCTGTGAGGCGGCGGATCATGGCATCCGGCTGCATACCAAGTTTACCTGTGAGCTGGAGAGTGTGTCCATACCGGACATCTATCTGGTGGAGATTATCGGGACGCTTTTTGACAATGCCATGGAAAATATTCTCGAAGAGCGCCCTGAGGCAGAGATGTTTCTAGAGATAACAGGAAAGGAAGACGATGTGCTGATCGAGGTCTGCAATGAACATCCATTTATCCACCAGTCTGAGTGGAGAAAATTTCTTCAGAGAGGTTATTCCACGAAAGGGAAAGACAGGGGGCTTGGGCTGTATCATCTGAAGAAGCTGATGGGAAAATACAATGGAGATATCGTGATTCAAAATAAGATGATAGATGAAAAGCCCTATTTTTCTATTGCGGTAAAGATAAAATAAGTTCATCAGAACTTATTGGCAAGCTGCCTGCGCAGCTTGGGATGTGCAGAAAGCATGCACGGAAATTATGATAAAATAAGTTCTAACGAACTTATCCGCGAGTTTTTGCAAAACTCGGGATGTGCAGAAAGCGTGCACAGAAATTATGATAAAACAAAAAGAAATGTCCCACCATGGCAGAGTGTGGGACATCCCTTTTTTCTGGCTCAGTCTTTGTCTTCCGGATATTCCGGCTCGCCGAAAAAGACAAAACTGGTACCGTGAAACCGCATAAATGCGCCGAGAGCAAGGCAAAGACTGCAGAGACTATACAGGGATGTTTTTGTGAATTTTTTCATGATATTGTTTCCTTTCTTTTTTTAGTTTGATTAGTTTGGCAGCGACTAGCTGCAGTATCTGTAAAATACTTACCCAGAAGAGAATATTCCGAAAGGGGAAGTATTTAACATTCAAAAGCAGGAGAATATAGATCAGTACCACGGTGCAGGCGATGATACGGAATACATTGCCCTTTTTCCTCGAGGGGGCTGGACGCCTGTCCGAAGAAACCGGACCGATGATGCCGATGATGAAGATCCCTGCCGTCAGGCACAGGATCTGAATCCATAGAGGAGGGAAACACAGCTCTGCCAATGCTACTGCGCCCAGTAAAAATGAAAAGGTAAAGAGCAGACAGGACAGATAATGTGAAAGGTGTATCCCACCAGTAAAATTCCGTATGGATAAAAGTACCACAATGGCTGCCAGTAATTCGTCACGACGGTTCATCAGGGAAAACACAGTAAATAATATAGCCAGTTTGCTGGTCTCTGATATAAAACTGATGATCACATAACGGATTCTGGCGATCTCCAGCTCGCTAAATTGAAATTCCCGTGATAAATACGGGGAAATATCTTTGAATGCTGACATTTTTGTTATCCTCCGAAGGAGAGAATAGCATAAATGGATTTTGGTTTTTGGATATATCGTTAGGGATTTATATTTTGCATTTATGGTAGGGAGATTGGAATATAAAATTGAAAAAGAACCACATTATAAATTTTTTAATGGACTACATATATATCCATGGAAGTATTTGTTCCTGTAATAATGTTTGGATTTGTGGCAAAGCTGGGTTGAAAATATTTCCAATTCATTATATAATGAGGTATAGAAAGGCATCGCTAAGCTGGAACAACAGGAGGAGATGAGGCTTTTGAAAAAGAAATTTGACAGCAAGTATGTGTATGCAGGACTTACTGCTTTTTGTGTTTTGATCGCAGTATTGATCTGTGCTTTTTTGTTTTTTAACCTTGATGGAGTCCTTGCTATCCTGGGAAAGATAAATTCTGCGCTTACACCGGTATACATCGGGCTGGCGGTGGCATATCTGCTGAGTCCGCTGGTGAATGTGGTGGAGAGGAACGTCTTTATTCCCCTGTTCCGGAAGATGGTTAAAAAGCGCAAAGCAGTCCGGGGGATAAGCCGGGCAGTCTCCGTGGCTGTGGTGCTGGTGCTGGCACTGGCTGTGTTGTTCTGGCTGACGATGCTGGTTCTGCCGGAGGTAGTAGAGAGTATTACCAATCTTGCCAACAGCCTTCCAGAGTATTACCGCAATATCGTGAATGCGGCACAGGAACTCAGTGGGAAACATCCGGAGATCGCTGCCTATCTAAAAGAAACTTCAGAAACTATTTATGTTCAGCTGATTGGATGGCTGCAGAATGAACTGATCCCCACCAGCACAGAAGTTCTGGGAACCGTCTCTGACGGGCTGATGGATGCGCTGGGAGTGCTTTTGAATCTGGTGATCGGCATTATTATTTCGATCTACCTTATGGCTGGCAAGGAAACGTTCTGTGCCCAGGCAAAGAGAATGCTGTTCTCTATTCTCCCATTGAAATACGCGAGATTGACATTGGAGATCGGGAAAGATATCAACCGCTCTTTTGCCAAATTTTTTAGTGGAAAGATCATTGACTCAATAATTGTAGCAATTATTACTTTTATTGTTTTGAGCATTGCCGATACGCCTTATACAGCATTGATCAGTGTACTGATTGGCATTACCAATATCATTCCGTTTTTTGGGCAGTATATCGGAGCTGTTCCAAGTGCTTTCCTGGTATTTCTGGTGGACCCGGTCAAGGGGATTATTTTTGTCATCCTGATCATCATTATACTTCAGGTGGATGGCAATATCATCGGCCCGAAAATCATAGGTGGCTCCATCGGACTGGGAAGCTTCTGGATCCTGTTTGCGATCCTGGTATTTGGTTCTCTGTTTGGAATTATTGGAATGATATGCGCCGTTCCCGTGTTTGCAGTAGTGTATAAGACCATAAAGAACTGGAGTGCAAGAAGACTGGAGAAAAAAGGACTGCCACAGGATACCCAGAGCTATCAGAGGATGGGGAGAGTAAATCAAAAAGAATAGAAATTGATAAGAATAGAAAAGGCTGCCGCAGAAAATAATTTTCTGCCGGCAGCTTTTTATTTTTTACTAAAAACTTTTGATCCAGTTGATCAGGGAGGGATAGTGTGTCTGGTTGTACACATCCTTCCGCATCTGGTCTGTGACCGGACCTTTTGATTCCATGATGGCGATGATCGCTTCCTGTAGTCCCGCGATTTTTCCGTCTTCATAGGTCTTTTGGGAGTCTGGAGAGGAAATGCTCTCGATGGTGGTATGGTCAGCCGGGAGAGGTTCTTCTTTCTCCTGCCCGTTTGTGGAGGAGGCTGGTGCTTCCGCTTTTTCCTCCACAGTTATATTTTCTGGTTCTGCCAGTGCTGTGGGTTCAGACAGGGAGTCCAATATATTTTCTACTCCTGTAGACTTATCCTTTTCTTTTCCTGCCAGGGGAACCCAGATGTCGCCTGAGTTTGCCCGGACGTTCACTACGATATTCCCATTCACGACAGATACGGTCTCGCCGGACAATTTTCCGGTGTAGGTATCCGCGCTCCCGACGGGAACCGTCATGACAAAATCGCTGTCATCATTATTGACCGTCACGATCACGGACATCCCCTCTGTATTTCTGGAAAAAGCATACTGGCGGTTGGTGAGGATCAGTTCCCTGTAATCGCCGTAAGAGAGCGCCGGAGTTTCCTGGCGGACAGCCCCCAGCCTGGCAATGAGTCTGGTGCATGGATTCTGCGACAGAGCATCGCTGAAATCATCCAGGTTCAGAGCCGGACGGAGAGAGGCATCGGAACCCTGCTCCTTTTTTCCTTCGATGGCAAATTCAGAACCATAGTAAATAGAAGGAATGCCCGGAAGCGTATACAGGAGAATGTGAACGGGAGCAAAGTGGGCTTTGTTCGTAAGTTTTGTATAGATCCGCTCTACGTCGTGGTTGTCGACAAAGTTATAAAGCTTCAGGCCTTCCGGCCGGTCGCCCCCCATCTCATAGAGGCGCTTTACCGTGTGGGCGATCTCGAAAAAGTTGTGGTCGTTGTGACCGGAGTATAACGCCTTGTGAAGATGATAATTGGTGACAGAATGAAGCGTTCCTTCGTTGACCCAGCGGGTATAGTCACCATGAATCACCTCGCCCATCAGCCAGAAATCCGGTTTGACTTCATTTGCCACATGGCGCAGTGCTTTCATGTATTCAAAGTCCAGCACATCCGCGGCATCCAGACGGATTCCGTCGATATCAAATTCGCTGACCCAGAAACGGATCACATCACAGATGTAATCCCGGACAGCAGGATTGTGCTGGTTTAGTTTTACGAGAAGATTGTAGCCACCCCAGTTTTCATATGAAAAGCCGTCGTTGTATTCATTATTTCCACCAAAGTTGACATTGCAGTACCAGTCGCGGTAAGGGGAATTCTCCCGGTTTTTGCGAATGTCCTGGAATGCAAAAAAGTCTCTGCCGGTGTGGTTGAACACTCCGTCCAGAATGACGCGGATCCCCTCTTTGTGGCAGGCCAGAACAAAATCTGTCAGATCCTGGTTGTCACCGAGGCGGCTGTCTAATTTCTTGTAATCCGTAGTCTCGTAGCCATGTCCTACGGATTCAAACAGTGGGCCGATATAGACCGCATTGCATCCAGTCTCTTTGATGTGGTGGATCCAGGGGAACAGCTTCTGTAAGCGGTGGACCGGCTCACCGTAGCTGTTTTCTTTTGGCGCACCACAAAGTCCCAAGGGATAAATATGATAAAAAATCGCTTCGTCGTACCAAGCCATAATAATCCTCCTTCATTGTGTATTCTACAGCCAAGTATATCATATCCATAGGTGTTTTAGAAGAAAAAAGTGAAAAAGTGTTGACAGGAAGGTCTATAAATGATAGACTTGCCATAAAGTCTAGGAAGTATAGACCAAGTGGAAAGGAGGAAGTTTCTTTGAAAAATAATTTACTATCAGAAAGCGAGATGGCATTTGCCCGGATTATATGGGAGATGGAACCGGTCCGGTCCGGAGAATTGGTGAAGATCTGCCAGGAACGTTTTGGATGGAAAAAATCTACGACTTATACGGTGCTGAAAAACCTGTGCAGGGAAGGGATCTTTCAGAATGAAAATGCCGTTGTCACCTCACAAATGAGCCAGAATGAGTATCTGGAACAGGAGAGTACGACTATCGTAAACAACCGTTTTGAAGGTTCACTCTCTAAATTTGTGACAGCCTTTACTGGAAGAAAAAGATTATCTGACAGACAGATCCAGGAACTTCAGCAGATCATTGAGGAGAATAAGAAGTGAGATAACCGGCGGCATTGAAGGAGATGGGGAATGAACATGGAGAAGATGGTGGAACAGGGGTTAGAGATTATAATAGGAAACACGATATTGATCCATATTGCGGATATCTGCGCAGTCACATCGGTAGTTATTTTATTTTTATTATTGATCCGTCCACTGATGAAACGGCTGCCGAGGATCGGAATGTACATACTTTGGTTTATGGTGCTTGTGCGGATTCTTTGTCCTGCCACAGTAAATGGGATATATGGGCTGCTGCCAGATAAGATAGAGCAGTCAGCAGGGAGAGTCAGAAGTTATCTGCAGGTAGAAGAGATCATGGAGAAATTAGAAATGCGTAGGCGGAGCACATATGGAGGAAGTGCCAATGGTTATCGCCTTCCAAAAGAGATCCAGGTCAAAAAGGGCGAAACCACCCATTTGTCCCCGGAAGGAGGGGATGTGAAGACGATCTCTTTAGAGAAAACTGTACCATCCACTTCAGCTGCTGCGGGCAGGGAAAAGACCGGGGGTAAGGGGCAGGTGCTGGATGTTCTGAGACAGTTTCATCCGGGAGAATGGCTGCTGGGGATCTGGGGAGCCGGAGTTCTCGGCTGCTGGCTGTACATGCTTTTTTCGATTCTTTGGACCCGGTGGCGGTATTCTGACGCCCTGTGGCTGCATGATAATGTATATCAGCATCCGCTGGCAGATAATTCTTTTGTAATGGGGCTGTTGTCCCCGAAGATTTATATATCGGAGAAACTTTCCGTGGAAGACAGGAGGTATGTTCTATGTCATGAGCGGGTGCATATCGCCAGGAAAGATTATCTGGTAAAACCGCTGGCATTTACTGTATTTTCTCTTTTATGGTTTAATCCACTGATCTGGGCAGCTTACTATTTTATGATGAAGGATATGGAGATATCCTGTGACGAAGCAGTGATCCGGAAACTTGGCTGCCAGGAGAGGGAGTATTATTCTAATCTGCTGATCTCCCTGGTGTCTGGAAGAAGGATGGTGGTGGGCCAGAATCCGGGATTCAGCGCAGGGACAGTGAAGGAGCGTATTCTTAGCGTGATGCGCTATCGGAGGCCGGGCCGGGCAGTTACGATTATGCTCTGTGCCGCGGTGGTGCTGTGTGGCTGTGGCATCGTGTCAGAACCGGTGAAAAAAGTGGAGAGTGTGCCGGAAAAACAAAAGAAAGGCATCTGGGTGGAAAATGATATGGGAACCAACCGGGACGATGAGGCAGCTGCCGAGTATGAAAGGCAGTTGAAAAAGGGCGAGGAGAACCTTTTGATGCAGAGCTCTTTGGAATGTGTCCTGGATTCCCAGGGAAAGCCGGTGCAGTTTGTCAAACTGGATGATGGAAAAACGTTTTCATATAGTAAATTTGAAGGGAATGGGGATGACGGCTGGCATAAGGTGGAAAATACCTGGTCTACTGAGTACCAAAAACGGTTTCCTGACCGGAAATACAATTTAGAACGCTACAAATACGGCGGGGATGGCTTTTTGTATCTCTATGTGATCCGGTATAATTTATGCAAAGACGATGCTGCATATAGGGCTGACCAACAGAAGTCACTGCAGGTGCTGGAACATTATCTGATGCGGGTGGATGAAAAAGAGGGAACAATGACAGAGATGCCGGTTATGCAGCAGCCAGAGGGTGAGATGGATTTTGCGGTGGCATCCGACGGGACAATCCTTCTTGTGGATCAGACTAACCAGGCAGTGCTGTACAATGGTACCACGTTGGAGAAAAACGGTGAATTTCAAACATCCCAGCGTATTTCCTCTGTATACGCAGGAGATGACTTCTGGACGTATCTGATTCATGATCAAATCAGCAAAAAGATCCACATCCGGATTCTGGATGTGGATGGAGACAGGCTCCAGGACCTACCTACAGAAGTAGAATACAAAGGGGAAGCCCGCCCTTTTGCTGCACTGGGGGTGAAGGAAGATACAGTTATACTAGCCTGTGGTGAGGGGATTTATGAAGCGGAGCCGGGAGAGAAGAAACTGCGTTACATTTTAGGTCACGAAACGGATAATATTTATTATCTGTGGTCAGAATTGTATGGTAATATCGTGGTGAGTGTTTTTAAAGGTAATAGTGATGATTATTATGCCGGCATGCAGGAATACCGTGAGGATGAAGTCCGGGTTCCGGCAAGGGCCCAATGGGATGTGGACATGTTTCTTCACTATACACAGGTGAGTGAAAGGGAATGAGACCAGATAAAATAATCTTAAATATTTTGTTTTTAGGTTACATGATACGGAAAAATATGTTATAATCAATACGGGTTTCGGCGTATGCTGAAATCCGTATTTTGGATGTGCGAAGGCAAAGTGAGGGTTTACGAATGGAGGGAATATAATTTGAAAGGAAAAAGGATTATTCCGGTTTTGGCCGGAGCCGGCATATGTCTGTGCCTGACCTCCTGTGGGCTTTTGCCGACAGAGGAAGAATTTGATGCGGCGCCCGTTGTGAAAGAATACGAGGGGGCAGATTTCAATAAGGTCTCAGTGGAAAGAGGGAACCTGGTAAAGACAGAAGAGATCTCTGGTAAATATAAAGGAACAATAAAAGAAGAGATCCAGACAGACGGAGTGGGTGTTGTGAAAAAGATATATGTCCAGAAGGGGCAGCGGGTGAAAGCCGGGGATAAGATCCTGAGCTATGTGCTCCAGGGCAGCGAAAATACTCTGCGGGAGGCGGAGAACAAGATTGAAAAGATGGAACTGCAGATCCGCCAGGCGAAGCGGCTGATGAATCTGGAGATCGAGAAGCAGCGGAAGACTGGCGGAAGCAGGAAAGAGATAGATGGCATAAGACAACAGTATGAACAGGAGATCCGTTCTTATGAATCCAGTCTGAAACTTACGCGGATGGATGCCAGGATTGCCAGAGAGGAGATTGAGGCAGAAGAGGTCACAGCATCGGTGAATGGCGTCGTCACGTTTGTAGATCAGGAGGCCGAGGGAACCTTTGGGGACAGCTCACAACCTACTGTGATCATAGAGGGGGCGACTAAAAACCGTTTTGAGGCGAACAGCAAATATGCCTCCCACTGTAAGGAGGGGGATGTCGTCACGGTAGAAGTCAAGGGTATGGAGTACAAGGCAACGATCCGGAAAGACAAGGATTCCACGGACAGCATTTATTTTTACCCCAATAATAAAGTAAATCTGGAGGATGGAACCACCTGCATCTATAAGGTAGTACTAAAAGAGAAAAAAGATGTCCTGTATCTTCCAGTATCCATCGTATATACCATGGGAGATAAACATGTAGTTTATTACGAAGATGAAAATGGCCTGAAAACCATGAAGGAGGTTACGATCGGGGAGACCATCAATAACTCGGTGGAGATCCTCAGCGGGCTGGAGGAAAATGAACAGGTGATAGCAAATTAAAGTGCAGAAATTTGATCTGCACAGAAACGGAGAATGATATGAAAAGGATCGTGGGTGTGTGTATGGCAGCCGTTTTTCTTCTGAGCGGCTGCGGTGAGACGAAGGTGTTGGAGGTGCCGGAGTTGATCAAACCTGTAGGTGTGGATATGGATACGGCGAAGGTAGTAAAGATGGATCTAAGTGGAGTGACAGCATATTCTGCCCAGATTGTACCCAGCGTGGAGGAACTTTCTTTTTTGTCTTCGGGAAGTATTGGCAGTCTTAATGTATCTGTTGGGGACAAAGTAAAGAAGGGGCAGCTGCTGGCCTCTCTTTCTGTGACTTCTGGAAAGGCAAATAATCTGAGAAGTGAGATCAAAACCCTGAAAGCGCAAAATGAAGACCGAAATAAGCAGGGGCAGTATGATATAGAGATGCTAAAAGAGAATATGAAGGAGCTGCGAAAGCAGCTTTCAAAGGAAAAAGAATCCTCCAAGATCAAAAAAGTAAAAAAGCAGATCGAAAGTATAAAAATGGATGTGAAGATTGCGGAGGAAAAACTTTTGCAGCAAAAGGAACTGCAGCAGCTGGAGATCCGCCAGAAGGAAAGGGAGCTTACCGAGATACAGAAAAGCACAAAAGGAGCTAAACTGTATTCGCCGATAAATGGTGAGGTGATCGGAACGGTAGGAGGAAGCGGTTATATGGTACAGGGAGGAAATACAGCCATTCAGGTGGCAAACATGGAGAAACCAAGGCTTAAGACAGCCTTTGTATCCTCATCTCTGATTGCCAAGGCGAACCGCTGTATTGCGGTGATCGACGGGAAAGAGTACGACATCGAGATTGAGGGACAAGAACTGTCAAGGGAAGAAATTGAACGGGGAGTAGTTCCGGAAAATTCCTGGTTTGATTTTAAAGAAGACCATGTATTGGCTGAGGTGGGGAATTCTGCAGCTGTAGAACTTCATACAGACTCGGTAAAAGATGCCCTGGTTGTACCAGTAAATGCACTGCTGGGCAGCGGGGAGGAAAAATACGTATATCTGGTAGAGGGAGATGCTAAGATCAAAACAGCGGTAACCGTAGGGACGCAGACAGATGCATATGTTCAGCTTGTTACAGGAGTGAAGGAAGGGGATGTTGTATATGTGGAAAGCTAAGTTAATTTCGCTGTCTGTCCTGGCAGCCCTTGCCCTGACTGCCTGTGGGGGTGGTACTGGCAGCGGCGACGGGGAAGTTCTATTGTATGAAGAAGAGGTATCCGGGGGAGCTGTGGAAGCCGCTGAGGCATATGAGACCGTAACCGTACGCCGGGAGGATTATCAGGAGGTTTATTCCGACACCGGGGAGCTGGAATATACGGATATTGAGACGGTTTATATCAATGAAGAGGACGCTGTACTGGATTCCATCAAGGTGAAGAGAGATCAGAGGGTGCGAAAAGGGGATGTGCTGGCAGTCTTTCATCTGGAAACTTCCAAAACAAAACTGGAGAAACAGAGACTTGTGAACGAACAGGCAAGAGCGCAGTTTGAGTCGGGGCTGGGCAGCTTGAGAAACAGTCTGTCCCAGGCAGAACAGGAATATAAGCGCCTGTCTAATGCGGCAGAAAAGAAAATGAAAAGCCTGGAGATCAAAAAGATGCAAAAAGAAATTGAGGCGTATAAGAAGGGAGAGAAGGAACTGCTTGAACAGGAAAAAGAATATTCTACGCTGGTGAAAATGCAGTCTGCTACGAAGCTGGTGGCAAAAAAGGGTGGTGTGGTTACGTCCGTCAACAGGGATCTGGAGGGACAGGATGTTGATTCTTCCCAGAAGATCGTGGAATTTAGAAATAATGATAAATGGCTGATCAAGGTATCGGATCCGGAGTCTATGCTCAGATACAACATGAAAGTGAAAGTGCGGCTGGGCAAGAATATGAAAAATTACCAGCACGAGGTAGCTGGCAAGGTGGTGACAGCCAGTGACCTTACCGATGCCGACAGCGGGAATTCAGAAGGGGACAATATCGTTTATATTGATGTTAGCGATGTGGACAAGAAAAAATACGATTTCCGGACAAACAATATATATATCCACGCGGTATCCTTTGAAGTCAAAGATGCACTAATGATCGATGCCAGAGCGGTGGATACGGAATCGGTGGGTTTTACCAATAAATCTTTTGTATGGGTGTTAGAAAACGGAAATCTTCATAAACGGTTTATCGTGAGCAATTATAAAAATGAGAAGGACTACTTGGTGGCTCAGGGGCTGTCAGAGGGTCAGACACTTGCCATAGTGGAATAAGAGAGGAGGGATTTAGGTGATTCGTTTTATTAAGCAGAAGCTGATACATAAAAAATGGATGGTTGTGTGCCTTCTAATTGGAAATATTCTACTTGCCGCCATTGCCAGCAGCAATCCGATGTATCGGGATGCTGCACTGGAAAAAACGCTGAAATCCAAGTATTCAGCATACATAGAGAAAAAAAATGTTTATCCAGGTGTCATCACATTTCAGGCGTCGATGGATGCTGGACGGGGACATGAGGAAGATTTTATAGATATGAAGAATACGGCAGAGAAATCTGCCGAGACGCTTGGGGTAGACCAGAAATATCTTATTTCCTTATATGAGACTTCCAAACTGAGGGGAGATTTTGTTCAATCCAGAGGCAATAAGTCCTCGACAAAATCCATGCGAATTGCAGCATTGTCCGGGATCTCCGACCATATCAAAATTCTTGCCGGGGAGAATTGCGGAGATCAGCTGCTGGAGGATGGATCCATCCCGGTGATCCTCAGCCAGCGCGCTATGACAAAGCTGGATGTAATTTTAGGTGATGTGATCGAGTTTGCTAAATTAAAAAGTGCAGATGGCACAAATATGAAGATTAAGATCGTGGGAGTATTTGATGCCAGTGATTACGAAGACAGTTACTGGGTAAAGGGACCAAGTGATTATTATCTGGAAGTATTTATGAATGAAAAGCTGTTTCAGGAGATGTTTGTCAACCTGAAAGATCAGCAGCACAGCATCACCGCTCTATGGCATCAGGTTTTTGATTACGAGAATATACTCCCTCCGGAGATCGATACTTTTGTTGAGCGCACAGAGGAGCTGTGCAGTTCTTCTAATAGTCGTTTTACCAATATTAAGGAACCGGACTATCTTGAAGTTCTCAGGGATTACCAGACAGCGGCAAAGAAAGTATATACGACTCTGCTTATCCTGCAGATTCCGGTGCTGGCACTGCTCCTTGCCTTTATCTTTATGATCTCCAGACAGATGCTGGATCTGGAACAAAATGAGATCGCTCTATTAAAGAGCCGTGGCAGTAGTAAAAAGCAGATTTTGTTCATCTATTTTCTTCAGTCAATGATTTTGTCGGTGATGAGCAGTATCATAGGTGTGCCGCTGGGATATTTTTTGACAAAGGCCCTTGGATCCACCAATGGATTCCTGGAGTTTATACAGCGTAAGGCACTGCATGTACGCATGAGTCCGGAGGTGCTTTTGTATACACTTGGTGCGATACTGGTATCTGTTGCCTTTATGGTACTTCCAGTGATCAAGGATGCCAATGTGACTATAGTCAATGTCAAACATAAGAAGAACAGTAATGGACATAACATATTCAGCAGGGTCTATCTGGATGTGATTCTTTTGGCGGTGTCCCTGTATGGACTGTATTCCTTTACTGCCAGGCGCAATGAACTGATGACAAGCATGTTGGAGGGGGATTCCATTGATCCCTTCCTGTTTATCTGTTCTTCTCTTTTTATCATAAGTGCGAGTCTTGTGGGTCTGAGGCTTCAGCCCCTTTTGATCAAACTTGTATACTACATAGGTAGAGCATACTGGAAGCCTGCATTTTTTGCTTCCTTCCTGCAGATTATACGGACAAGGAAAAAGCAGGGATTTATGATGGTATTTTTGATGTTTACGGTTTCCCTCGGTATTTTCAATGCCACCGTGGCCAGAACGATTCTCTCCAATTCAGAGAAGGGGATCCGGTATAGTACCGGGGCAGATCTGGTGCTTCAGCAGCCATGGGAGGATAACTCGCTGGCATTGTCCTACTATCCGGATCTGGAACTTACCTATACAGAGCCGGATTTTGGTGTGTATGAGAGTATGGAAGGAGTGAAGTCGGCGGCAAAGGTGTACCGCAATGATGAGATCGAAACTTCTTATAATAAAAAGAGTGGCGACAGTGAAGTCCGTACGACTTTAATGGCCATCGACACAAAAAGCTTTGGGGAAACGGTTTCTGATTTCCAGCAGGATCTGCTTCCGGTACATATCAATCGATATTTGAATGCTATGGCAAAACGCACGGATGCGGTTTTGCTGAGTATGAATTATCATAAAAAACATGGAATCGAAATTGGGGACCGAATTACCTTTACCAATGACGAGGGGGTGGAGGCAGAGGGAGTTGTTTACGGTTTCTTTGATTATTTTCCTGGTTATATAGCCCAGACTCATTCGCTAAATGAGGAAGAAACACTGGTTACCACAGAGAATTATCTGATTGTGGCTAATCTGGCACAGATTCAGCATGCCTATGGGCTCCGGCCATACCAGGTGTGGCTGAAGACCTCTGGCACCTCCCAGTTTATTTATGACTATGCCAAAGAAAATAATATTTCTTATACTACCTTTGAAGATGTTTCTTCCAAGATGATAGCGGTAAAGAACGATGCGCTGTTTCAGGGAACCAATGGAATCCTGACCATGAGTTTTATCGTGATCCTGATTTTGTGCTGTACCGGTTTTCTGATCTATTGGATCCTGTCTATCCGGCAGAGAGAGCTTTTGTTTGGCGTGTTCCGGGCGATGGGTATGACCAGGAGAGAGGTCATCCAGATGCTGATCAATGAGCAGATATTCAGTTCTGGTGTCTCCATTCTTATCGGAACTGTGATCGGTCTTCTGGCATCCCGGATGTTTGTGCCGCTGGTTCAGATTTTCTATGCTTCTACCGATCAGGCGATACCGTTGGAAGTAGTGAATAAGGCGCTGGATATGGTGAGACTTTTCAGTATCATAGGAATCGTGATCATCATTTGTATGATTGTTCTTGGCAAGCTGATATCCAGGATCAATATATCTCAGGCATTGAAACTTGGTGAGGACTAATGGAAGCGAGGTAAGGACATGGAGAATATTATTGTTACAGAGGGCGTGAAACAGAGTTTTCCGGTGGCTTCCGGGGGAGAGTTTGTGGCGCTGCATGATATCAGTATCCAGATCCCGGAGGGAAAACTTACGATCTTAAGAGGGCGTTCTGGTTCCGGAAAAACGACTTTGATGAATATTCTGAGTGCTCTGGATTATCCCAAGGCAGGTGAGGTCATTTTTGACGGGAATAATCTGGAAAAGATGAGCGATGCCCAGAGAGAAGAGTTCCGAAAGATGAATGTAGGATTTGTATTTCAGTCCGTGGCGCTGATTCCAATGATGACAGCTTATGAAAATGTGGAATTTCTTCTTCGGCTGGCGAAGTATCCGGGGAATAAGCGCAAACGTGCGGAGGAGTGTTTGAAGCTGGTAGGGCTTGGACAGCGTATGCACCATATGCCCCAGGAGCTGTCCGGAGGAGAACAGCAGAGAGTGGCCATCGCCAGGGCGATTGCCCATAAGCCGCGGATTATCTTTGCCGATGAGCCGACAGCAGAGCTGGATACCGCCACCGGGCTTCAAGTAATGAAGATCTTCCGGGAGCTGATCCAAAAGGAAGGGGTAACCATCGTAATGACAACTCACGATATGGGGCTGTTAGAGATCGCAGACTGTATCTATCACTTGGAGGATGGTGAGATTATCAATGAAAAATAAAGTGTTGGAAAAGATAAAGGATTTCCGCCACATCAACCGGCAGGCTTCAGGAAGTCAGGAGATGGAAGAGCTCAATGTGCCGGAAGATGTGATGATCGAGTGCGACGGTCTGGTAAAGATTTATAAAACAAAGGATATCGAGGTTCTGGCGCTGCAGGGGCTGGATCTCACGGTCCGCCGGGGAGAGCTTATGGCGATCATCGGAAATAGCGGAAGTGGAAAATCCACATTTTTGAATATGATCGGAGGTCTGGACCGGCCGTCGGCGGGGAAGCTGTATGTAGATGGAAAAAATCTGTTTCAGCTGACAGAGGAAGAATTAGTAGACTACAAACGTAGTACGGTTGGCTTTGTGTGGCAGAATAATGCAAGGAATCTTCTTCCCTATCTGACTGCCTGGGAAAATGTCATGACGCCAATGCTGTTCCGGCAGGATTCTATGACAGAGGCAGAAAAGAAACAACGGGCAGAGGAACTTTTGGAGCTGGTAGGCCTCTCCAAACGGAAGGACAATAAATTAAGTCAGCTGTCTGGAGGAGAGCAGCAGCGCGTGGCTATTGCCATCGCTCTTGCCAATGATCCAAAACTTCTGCTGGCAGATGAGCCTACGGGAGCTGTGGACCGCCGGACTGCGGATGATATCCTGGATATGTTCCGGCGGTTGAATGAAACGCTGGGGGTTACGATCGTGATCGTGACCCACGATAAAGAGCTGGCCTCTAAGGTAAACCGGGTTATTTCTATCCGGGATGGAAAGACCAGCAGTGAACGGATCATGAAAAGTGAATATAAACAACGGTTGGAGGATATTACTATTAATTGGAATGAAGAAGAAGTTCAAGAAGAATTTGCCGTTCTCGACCGTGCTGGAAGGATCCAGATACCATCCGAACTTCTCCAGGAAATGGGAATGAAAGGAAATAAAGTAAAACTGGAGCTGGTGGATGGATAAATTGTCATTGAAAAACCGGGAAATTAGTGTTACACTTTGACTATTAAATTATAATAGAAGGTTGTGAGAGTAAAATGAGTAGGCGTATGGATGTGCGAAGGAAAATTAGTAAAGGTTTCAAGCAAAACAAAGGAAAAAAGAAGAATGTGATCCTGGCAGTATCGGTCTCGGCAGCTGTTGTCATGATATTGGTGTTATCCATTGTGAAGATATACTCAACGGTGAAAAATAACAGATCAGAAGACGGAACGAATGCACAGCAGGTGCAGGTAACGGCTTCACCGGCACCTGAATCGGTGGAAACAGTGGTACAGCCGACGCCAGCGCCTGTGATGCGGGATAAAGCAGTTGCACTCACCTTTGATGATGGTCCTTCCCGTGCAAACGATGGGAAGATTTTGGAAACATTACAAAAATATGGTGCCCATGCTACATTTTTTGTACTTGGGGACAGGGCCAGGGTGGATGGAGACATTCTTCAGATGTATCTGGCAGCAGGATGTGAGATCGGGAGCCATTCCTGGAATCATCCGCAGTTGAGCAAGATGAAGTGGGATAAAGTGGAAAAGCAACTGAGCAAAACGAATAAAACTGTCAGTAAACAGACAGGGGGATATCAGATCCGGCTTTTACGGCCTCCCTATGGATCTATCAGCAATACGATGAGGAAAAAGCTTGACATGCCGATGATTCTTTGGAGCCTGGATACACTGGACTGGAAGACGAGAAATACGAAAAAGATATTCAAGGAAGTAAGAAAAGATGTAAAGGATGGAGACATCATACTGATGCATGATATTTACAGTACCACCGCCGATGCTGTGGAAAAGGTAGTGCCCTGGCTGCAGGACAAAGGGTATGATATACTTACTGTCAGCGAGCTGATGGAAAGAAAAGGAAAGAACATAGAGAATGGAAATGCATATCTGCATGGCAGGTAAAGAGAGCAAACAGGAGGCTGATATGAAAGCATTTATGGACCAGGATTTTATACTGAATACGAAAACGGCAAAAAAATTGTTTCACGATTATGCGGAGAGGACTCCGATTCTCGATTATCATTGTCATCTTGATCCCAGGGAGATCGCAGAGGACAGACAGTTTAAAAATATAACAGAGCTATGGCTGGGAGGCGACCATTATAAATGGCGCATCATGCGTTCCAATGGTGTGAATGAGAAATATATAACCGGGGACGCACCGGATGAAGAGAAATTCCAGGCTTTTGCAGAAGCCCTGCCGAGAGCTGTCGGCAACCCTATGTACCATTGGTGCCATCTGGAGTTACAGCGGTATTTTGGGATTACAGAGCCTTTAAGTGGAAAGAACTGGAGGAAGGTCTATGACATCTGCAATGAGAAGCTTCAGAGACCAGAGATGTCTGCGAAGAATCTTATCCGTATGTCTGGTGTGACGCTGGTGTGTACCACCGATGATCCGGTGGATGACCTAAGATATCACAAGCAGATCAAGGAAGACCCGGATTTTGAAGTTCAGGTGCTTCCGGCATGGCGTCCAGATCTCGCCATGTCTCCGGAAAAAGATGAATTTGCAGTATATATGAAACAACTTTCGGATGTGAGTGGCGTTAAGATCAAAGATTTTTCTACATTGCGGGAGGCACTGATATTGCGCCTGGACTATTTTGTGGAAAACGGTTGTCGTATTACCGACCACGGGCTGGATTATGCCCAGTACCGCCCGATTCCGGAAGAAGAGATGGACGATCTGGTAAAGCGCAGTCTGACTGGAGAGAAGCTGGTGCTGGAGGAGCTTCTTCAGTTTAAGACGATGATGATGCTGTTTTTGGGCAGGGAGTATGCCAGAAGGAATCTTGCCATGCAGCTTCATTACGGGGCTAAGCGGGAGAACAATGAACGCATTTATCAGAGTGCCGGTGCCAATGCGGGGATCGACTGTATCAATGAAAAAGGATTTTCTGCCGAGGTGGCAGATTTTCTCAATGCCCTCTGCTGCACAGATGAGCTTCCCAGGACAATTCTGTATTCACTGAATCCGGTGGATAATGCGGTGATCGGAACAATGATTGGATGTTTTCAGGGAGATGGAATCCGGGGAAAGATCCAGCAGGGATCTGCCTGGTGGTTTAATGACCACAAGCCGGGGATGACAGAGCAGATTACTTCTCTGGCAAGTTTAGGTCTTCTAGGAAATTTTATCGGTATGCTGACGGATTCCAGGAGTTTTGTTTCCTATCCAAGACATGAGTATTTTCGACGGATTCTCTGCGACTACATTGGCAGACTGGTAGAGGAGGGAGAGTATCCAGAGGACTATGAGCTGTTGGGAGAGATGGTGAAGGACATCTCATATTATAATGCAGTGAGATATTTTGGATTTGACTTATCATGAAAAAATAAACTCTGAAGAGTTAAAATAAGTTCTGACAAACTTAAAATAAGTTCTGACGAACTTATTGGCAAGTTGCTTCGCAACTTGGTAAGTGCAGAAACATGCATAAATATTATGAAAACTAAGGAGAGCGGAATGAAATTTAATCTAGTAAAAGAAGGAACTGTGGCAGGTGTCTATCTGTCACCGGATTCCGAAGATAGAAAAGGACTTGTTCATGTGGCGGGGATCTTTGCCGGTGATGTGGAGCTGGTGACTGGTGTGAGACCACAGATTGAGGAAGAGCTGACAGACCAGCCGCAGGTGATCGCAGGAACCATTGGTAAGAGTCCTCTGCTGCTACAGTTGGAAAAGGATGGCGTGCTTGAGACCTCAGAGCTGAAAGGAAAGAGGGAATCTTTCCTTATTCAGCTTGTTACATATAACAACACAGAAAAATTAGTGATCGCGGGAACGGAGACGGTCTCCACCCTTCACGGGATCTATCATCTATCAAAGAGAATCGGTGTCTCTCCCTGGGTGTACTGGGCGGATGTAAAGCCAGCGCATAAGGAAAAACTTATCTTTGATGAGAACATAAATTTTGTTTCTAAAGAGCCGTCGGTAAAATTCCGTGGCTTCTTTATGAACGACGAGTGGCCGTCTCTGGGCAATTTTGTAGAAAATACCTTTGGGGATTTCAATGAATTTTTCTATGAGAAGGTATTTGACCTTTTGCTGCGTCTGAAAGGAAATTATTTCTGGCCGGCCATGTGGTCGGCATCCCTCCCACTGGATGGCTCCGAGGATCCTCTTGCCATCATTAAACTTGGTACGGAACTGGGGATTACCATCGGACAGTCCCATCACGAGCCATTGATGCGTGCCAGTGAAGAATGGGATAAGGTGAAGACCGATGAAAACAATGTAGGGTACGGAAAGGACTGGAATTATTATACAAACAGCGAGGGGCTTTACCGTTACTGGGAAGATGGCGTCGAGAGGGATAAAGATTTTAAACATATGATCACCATCGGTATGCGGGGAGAGCGGGACACGATGATGCTGGGACCGGATTCTACCATTCAGGAAAATGTAGAACTGCTGCGCCGTATCATTACGGATCAGAAGAAGATCATTCAAGATAAAGGCTGTGACGATATGCCGAAGATGCTTGCGCTCTACAAAGAAGTGGAAGGATTTTATTACGGCGGCAATGGCATAAAGGGCCTGCAGTCCTGGGATGGGCTTGATGATACTATTCTACTACTGTCGGATGACAATTTTGGAAATGTACGGACGCTTCCCACGGAAGAGTTGAGAGATAGAAAAGCTGGCTGGGGATTATATTATCACTTTGATTATCATGGTGGTCCCATCTCCTATGAATGGGTCAATTCTACGCCACTTCCCAAAGTATGGGAGCAGGTGTCCATGGCCTATGATTATGGAATAAGGGATCTATGGATCGCCAATGTGGGGGATATCCGCCCGGATGAGCTTCCACTATCCTTTTTTATGGAGCTGGCTTATGATTTCGAGGGCAGGGGAACAGACCACAAAAATGAGACAGACCAATTCCTTGCTGACTGGGTAGAAGAGCAGTTTGGGGCTTATGTGAAAGACGAAGCATGTAAGGCAGAGATTGCCGATGTACTGAGAGAATATACGAGAATCCACGGCTTGAGAAGACCAGAGTCGATGAATCCGAAAGTGTATCATGTCTCTCATTTTAATGAGACAAAGAGAATGATCCGCCGCTGTGAGGCGCTGATCCAGAAGACGGATTTGATAAAAGATAAGATTCCGGCAGAATCGGCAGATACCTTTTATGGTCTGGTTTATTATCCGGCGGTGGCAGGGATGAACCTGCAGCTTATGAGTCTTTATGCTGCGCTGAATCACTGGTATGCGGAGCAGGGAATCGCAGCGGCAAACCATTATGCTAAAAAAGTGAAGACTGCTATCGAGAAGGATGCTGAACTGACCAGATATTATAATGAAGAGATGGCAGAGGGAAAATGGAAAGGCATGATGATGTCCAACCATGCCTGCTTTGTATCCTGGAATGAAGAGGGCTGGCATTTTCCAGAGGTGGAAGAAATTCCGGTGGCACAGACTGTGAAGATGCTTGTTCATGCAGAGAATGCAGACTGCTTTGTAGAGTCTGGTAAAACCAGTCTTCCTGAATTTACCCAGGCAGGTGCAGAGCATTACAGCATTGAGATTGCCAGCGGGGGTGGAGAGTCCTTTGATTTTACTGTGGAAGCAGAAGACGGCATTGTTGTGAGTCCCTCCAGCGGAAGAGTGACCGGAGATATTGTAAGCATTGATGTCAATGTGGATCCGTCGGTTACTGCTGAATTTGAAAAGACAGTAAAAGTAAAGGGAGCGGATGAGACGATAGAGATTGCAGTGAAGTATACGACAACTGTAGACAATCTTCCCTCTGGTACTTTTATTGAGAGGGATGGCATTGTTTCCATGGAGGCAGAAAATTTTGTAAATTCGGAAGCTTATGGGGAACATCATTTTGAGAAATTAGAGGGCTATGGAAAAACCTGTTCTGCCATGAAGATTTATCCTACGATTGGTAATTTTGATGAGATTGGTAAGGCACCAAGTCTGACATATTCGGTCTATGTGAAAGAAGACGGAGAATATTCTTTGAAAGTGATTACCACACCGGAAAACAATCTGGAACATGGAAGGACAGTGCGGTATGCGGTCTGTGCCGGAGATGAAGCGCCAGTGGTGGGAGATACAATTCTCGCAGAAAATTATGAGATTGGCGGAGGACCCTGGGACCGTGCCCATGGCTGGGCGGAGGGCGTCCTTAACAACTGCCATTACGGCATTACCACCCATCATCTCCATGCCGGTGTCAATGAGATCCGGTACTATGGCGTGGAGGCTGGTCTTGCCCTGCAGAAACTTATTTTATACAGGAGAGAGCTTCCAGAATCTTATCTGGGACCGGAAGAAAGTCCGCGGGTATAACTGACTGACAGGAGGGCTGCCACATCAGCAGATAGACGATCTGTTGATGTGGCAGCTCCTTTTTGATGCCAGAAAGATCAAAAAAACAATGCCAATATATGATAGAAACTTTATAAAATATTTATGAAAAATCTCTTGTAATCAAACGGAAGTTCCGATAACATTATGGAATATAAAATAATGTATCAGAAAGGATTTGATTTAATGAACAAGAGAAGTATAGCGCTGATCCTTTGTTTTGCATTGACGCTTTCTATGTTGGTTAAGCCAGAGCTGTCAGAAGCAAAAGCGAGTAAGCCTAGACTCAACAAAAAGAAAGTGACCTTGTATGTTGGAAAGAGTGTCCGTCTCAAGGTTAAGGGAACAAAGAAAAAGGCGAAGTGGAAGAGCAGCAACAAGAAAGTAGCAGCTGTTTCTTCTAAGGGGAAAGTTTCAGCAAAGAAAAAGGGAACTGCCCGCATCACAGCAAAAGTCGGCAAGAAGAAACTGGTATGCCGCGTGACTGTTAAGAATAAGAAAAACCCCGCGCCTACACGTACGGGTTCTGTGAATACGACTCCGTCACAACCACAGCGATCGGAAACTCCGGGAGCAGTGCCATCTGCGCAGCCGCAGACTTCTTCGGATCCGGGAACGAAGCCATCTCCAAGTGCGACGGCAACAGCAGATCCAGGAGAGAAACCATCTCCGAGTGCAACGGCGGATCCGGGTGTGGAGCCGTCCCAAAGCCCGGGAGAAACGGCGGATCCAGGTGTGGAGCCATCACCAAGCCCGACGGCAACAGCGGATCCGGGGACAAAACCGTCACCAAGTGCGTCAGCGACAGCAGATCCAGGAACGAAGCCGTCACCGAGTGCAGCGGCAACAGCAGATCCAGGATCAAAGCCCTCAACGAGTCCGGCGGCCTCACCGGGAGTAAAACCGTCGCCAAGTGCGGCAGCAACTTCAGATCCGGGCGAGTATCCAACGGAGATTGTCAGCATGAAGGATACCTATGATAATATCTTTGGTAAAACAGGGACATGTATCAACCTGGTACAGCTGCAGGATCCTGAAACACTGGAATATGTGAAAAAACACTTTTCCAGCTTTACCCTGGAAAATGAGATGAAACCGGATTATCTTATGCCAGGCTGGCTGAAACCGATCAGTACAGAGGAAGCGAAGAAAAAGACTGGTGATTATGTTATCCCGGAGAGTTATAAGGAGACTACGGTTCCCCAGTTCAATTACGATACTGTAGACAAAGTACTTAAAATCGCAAAGGAACATGGTTTAAAGATACGCTATCATGTGCTTGTCTGGCATTCCCAGTCACCGGAATGGTTCTTTAAGGAGAATTACAGCCAGGATGAAGCGGCAGAATACGTCTCAGAAGAAGTGATGTATGAGCGTATGCGGATGTACATCAGCAGTATGATCCATCACGTGTATACACTGGATAACGGGGCATATAAAGACGTTGTGTATACATGGGATGTGGCAAATGAATATTTTAGTAATACACCGGATAAAAACTGGGCGGCAGTATTCGGAAACAGAGAGAATATTGAAGGCACCACCAGTACCGACAGACCGGCACTGGGAACCAGACCTACTTATATAAAGAAAGCATTTGAGATGGCATATGATGCCCTGGCAGAATTTGGGCTCCAGGATAAAGTGCCGCTGTTTTACAATGATTTCAATACCTACTTTACGAAGGAAAAAATCATTGAGATGATAAACTTTATTAACGAGGACCGGAAGGTCTGCAGCGGTGTGGGCATGCAGAGCCATCTGGCGCTGGCGAATCCTACTGTGGATACCTATATAAATACGGTAGCAGCATTTGTTCAGGCGGGATTCCAGGTGCAGATCACGGAACTGGATGTAGGATGTACTCCGAATAAGGATAAAGATGATCCGGATCCGACAGAAGCAGAGCTGGCAGCAGCCTACCAGAAGCAGGCAGAATATGTGAAAGAGCTGACCAAACAGTTGATCACTCTGCAGAAATGGTCTGGCAATAAGATCACAGGTCTGACCTGGTGGGGATTGTATGATGACATCTCCTGGCGGAAATATGAGCATGTGCTGATGTTTGATAAGGATATGTATGATGCGAAACCGTCATATTACGCCTTTATGCAGGCGGCGAAAGAAGTTCCGGAAGAGCCGGAGAAGCCGTCAGTATCCTCAGCAGTAAAACTTGACTTTAAGACCCAGGGTTCCTATGAAAGTGAATCCGATGCTGCGAAATGCCAGCTTAATGAGGATGGTTCGCTGACTATTACATTTACAGCCCAGTACGCAGCAGTTCGGTTTGATCTGCCGGCGTCCTTGAAAAAGGACAGTCCATACAAATCTGTGGTGCTCACCTATACGAGTTCAGGTGGAAATCTTGGTCATTCCTTCTATACTGAGGCGGGCAAAAAAACCAACTGGGGTAGTGAGATCAAAGCATCAGCGGATGTGAAAACATGTGGATTGAATACAGCAAATGAGTATACAGTGGATGATGTCCTTCAGGGATTCCAGATATTTAATGGTGGTGAAGCCTCTGTAGAAAAGCCGATCACGATTACGATAAAATCTTTGATCTTTTATGAGAAGACAGCGTATTATCCATGGGAGCTGAACCCGGATGAGGTTCAGACCCCGGAACCAGAGCCAGAGCCAGATCTGAATGCTCCACCGGAAGGGGAGGGATGGCAGTCTCTTCCTCTGGATCAGATGTCAGATGGCGTCAAGGAAGATGGCAGGGTAGTGCTGAATAATATAGGACAGGTGACGATACCATTGCCAAAGACCATCGAAGGCGACGGAAAGAAACTGGAGGTAGTGGTAAAAGGTACTTTTGGTACCGGCTCACAGGGTATGCGCATGTGGCTGGCAAATGGTACAGGGACGGCATCCGACCAGTATTATTATACCAAAACCAGTGTTGGATTCGGCGGTTCTGGTGATCCTGATGTGTTCTTTAAGACAGGGGCATTTGAGCTCCAGAAAATTTTGACTCTTGGACACACCGAAGGCGAAGCAAGAGTGACAACTGCTAATAATCTGCTCTTAAAGGGGCCCTCCTACAATGTAAATATGCTGGAAGTTACCATTTATGGCATTTACGTTCGTGAGGTATAGGAATAAAAGATAAAATAAAAAACATTAGACCGGTAAGAACGATATTCTGACCGGTCTATTTTTATCTGATTATCTGATAGGAAAGTTCTCAATTTGCGGAGCAAAAGAATGGCTTTGGTTTGGCTGCCAAAAGCGAAAAAAAATGTAGCATATTCCCTTGCTTTATGTTAAGATATTCACGAGTGTTTGCAAAAAAATACCGGGAGGATTTGTTATGGCTGAAAAATGTATTGAGCTAAAAGGCATTACCAAAGCATTTGACGGACAAATCGTTCTAGATAATATGAATCTTGATATT
>JAAVZE010000199.1 GCA_022791495.1 Eubacterium sp. | reverse complement strand
TTTGCAACTGATGTTTTCTTTACAAGGTCAATAGCCTCTTCTGGCTCATACTGCACAGTTCTGTCGACCAACTTTGCAGCTTCTAAATACTTTTTACCTCTTTTCATGATAAAAACCTCCTGGTGGTATTAGCGAACAAATCTCCCACAACGTTCAAATGACATAAGTCTTTTGCGATGTCTAAATTTTATTTTTGTTTTATTCTTCTACTGTGATTCCCATACTTCTTGCTGTTCCGGCAATCATGCTCATGGCAGCTTCCAGGCTGCCTGCATTCAGATCCGGCATTTTAAGCTCAGCGATCTTCTGGATCTCTTCCTTGGAGATAGAAGCCACTTTCTGCTTATTTGGTACTCCGGAACCGGAATCAATCTTGCATGCCTTCTTAAGAAGAACTGCTGCCGGCGGAGTTTTCGTAATGAAGCTGAAACTTCTGTCTGCATATACAGTAATGACAACCGGAATGACCATTCCTTCCTGTCCTGCTGTCTTCGCATTAAACTGCTTTGTAAACTCTACGATATTTACTCCATGCTGTCCAAGTGCCGGACCAACCGGTGGCGCCGGTGTTGCTTTTCCAGCTGGGATCTGTAATTTGATATATCCTTCAACTTTCTTAGCCATTTCAAGTTTCCTCCTGTTTTATAGCTTTTCTAATTCTGAGAAATCGATTTCAACCGGTGTTCCACGCCCAAACATATCGATCTCGATAACGACCATCTGTTTTGCCGGGTGTACCTCCTGAACGACACCGTGGGTATCCTGCCACACACCTTTGGTAACCACAACATGGTCTCCAATGCTGTATGGTGCCTCCTCTGCCTGTGCCAGAAATCCCATATTGGCGATCTCTTCCTCCGTCAGCGGTACCGGTTTGGATCCTGGTCCGACGAATCCTGTCACCCCCCGCGTGTTGCGGACTACATACCAGGTCTCGTCATTCATGATCATATTGAGCAGAACATATGCAGGAAACATTTTCTTCTGAACCTGTTTCTTCTCACCATTTTTCTCCTCCACAACCGTCTGCATTGGCACCATAACCT
>JAAVZE010000142.1 GCA_022791495.1 Eubacterium sp. | reverse complement strand
CTGCGGGGGCATCCACCCCAAAAAACATTATTCAGGAGGTTCTAGAGGCATGTCAGAAGAAAGAAGTTTTGGAGAATTATTAGAGGAATCATTAGTAACAATCCATAATAATGAGGTTGTAGAAGGGACAGTTATCGGCGTTAAGGATAGTGAAATTATCTTAAATATTGGATATAAAGCAGATGGTATATTGACAAAGAATGAATATAGCAACAATCCGGATGTTGATTTGACAAAAGAAGTCAAAGTGGATGATAAACTCACTGTAAAAGTGCTGAAGGTCAATGATGGGGAAGGTCAGGTTCTTCTTACCTATAAGAGATTACAGCAGGATAAGATGAACAAGATTTTTGAAGAAGCGATGGAAAAGGGCGAGGTTCTTACTGGTACGGTAGCAGCTGCCTTAAAAGGCGGACTCAGTGTTGCTTATGGTGAGGGCAGGATATTTATTCCGGCAAGCCTTGTCTCTGACGTATACGAAAGAGATCTGTCCAAGTACGCGGGACAAGAGATTGAATTTGTACTCACAGAAGTAAATCCGCGGAAGAGAAGGATTATCGGTGACCGCAGACAGCTGGTTGTGGCAAAGAAAAAAGAGATGCAGGAAGAGCTGCTGGCAAAAATTGAAGTGGGTATGATGATTGAAGGTACTGTGAAGAACCTCACTGATTTTGGTGCTTTTATTGATCTGGGAGGAGCAGACGGACTCTTACATATCTCCGAGATGAGCTGGGGACGTGTAGAAGATCCAAAGAAACTGTTCAAGGTTGGTGATCAGGTGAATGTGATGATTAAAGATATTGCCGGCACCAAGATTGCCCTTACGATGAAACTTGATTCTAACAATCCATGGAGAACTGCACCTGAGAAGTATGCTAAGGGAAATGTTGTGACAGGTAAGGTTGCCCGGATGACAGATTTTGGTGCGTTTGTAGAGCTGGAAGAGGGAATCGATGCGTTGCTGCATGTGTCCCAGATCTCGATTGAGCATGTGGAGAAGCCATCTGACGTTTTGAAGGCAGGACAGGATATCACTGCAAAAGTCGTTGATTTCAACGAAGAGGCAAAGAAGATCAGCCTTAGTATCAAAGCACTGGAGATTGAGAATCAGAAAGAAGCAGAAGAGACTCCGGTTGAGGAGACGGTAGAACTTGAAAACGCGGAGGCAGAAGAGGAAGTATAATTCTGTGTTCCAATGATTTAAAATTGCTGGTGTATATCTATGTTAAATAATTATGAAGATTTCAAGAAAGAGTTTTTTAAGCTTTCCAAGATTGATCTGAATTCCTATAAGGAAAACCAGATGAAGCGAAGGATTGATAACTTTATCGAAAAGAACCAGTGCGCAGGATATGTTGACTTTCTTAAACTGATTCAAAAAGACAGTGATATTTATGATATGTTTATTACGTATTTGACCATCAATGTCTCAGAATTTTACAGAAATCCGGCGCAATGGACGACGTTGCAGAAAGTTATCATTCCACATCTTCTTGGATGTTTTGGGAAGAAGCTCCGGATATGGAGTGCTGCCTGCTCTACCGGTGACGAGCCCTATTCTCTGGCCATGGTATTGAGTGATTATGTTTCCTTAAATCAGATCGAGATCATTGCTACCGATATGGATAAGGAAGTCTTATCCAAGGCAAAGCGTGGATGCTATAATGAAAAGAGTATCAAGGGACTTCCGGATAAATATATCAATAAATATTTTAAAAAGGATGAACATGGGCTGTATCATGTTGTGGATTCTATTAAGAAATGTATTACCTTTCGGCAGCATAATCTTTTAAAGGATTCTTACATAGCAGACGTAGACCTGCTGGTATGCAGAAATGTTCTGATCTATTTTACCGATGATGCAAAGGATGGAATTTATAAAGGATTTGTGAAGAGTCTCAAAAAGAATGGAATTCTTTTTGTTGGCAGCACAGAACAGATCATTGGTCCAGACCGATATGGTCTTGAGACATTTCAATCCTTTTTCTACAAAAAACTTTAAGAAAAGAAAATGTGTTAATAAGCCACTCGAACCAAATCGGGTGGCTTTAAATAAGAAAAGAGGTAATTATGGAAAAGATTATTGTTGCCCTGGATGCCATGGGCGGAGATTATGCACCGGAGCAGACGGTGCAGGGCGCAGTCAATGCGGTGAATTCCTCCGGGGAGATCAAAGTGATCCTGGTGGGAAAGCAGGATTTGATTCAGGCAGAACTGGAAAAGTACCAATTTAAAGGTGATTCTATTGAGGTGGTCCATGCCGAAGAGATCATTGACATGGGAGATGTGCCCACGGCTGCGATTAAAAATAAAAAGGATTCGTCACTAGTGGTGGCCATGAGGCTGGTCCGGGATGGAAAAGCGGATGCGGTAGTTTCTGCGGGAAGTACTGGTGCGATTCTGGTAGGCGGACAGTTGGTAGTAGGGCGGCTTAAGGGGATCAAAAGACCGCCGCTGGCGCCTTTTGTACCGACGACGAAGGGATTTTCCCTGCTCATTGACTGTGGTGCCAATGTGGACGCCAGACCGGAGCATCTGGTTCAGTTTGCCCAGATGGGATCTATCTACTATGAAAATGTGATGGGGAAAAAGAATCCTACGGTGGGGCTCCTCAATATAGGAACAGAAGAAGAAAAGGGGAACCAGCTGGTGAAGGATACCAAGCCATTATTAAAGGAATGCAGGGGAATTAACTATATTGGCAGTATTGAGTCCCGTGAAATCGTGCGGGGGGCGGCAGATGTCATCGTCTGTGAGGCATTTGTAGGAAATATTGTACTAAAGTTTTTTGAGGGACTTGCCCTGACGATGTTTGACAGTCTCAAGCAGGGACTGTTATCCAGCCTACGGACAAAGATTGGTACGTTGCTTGTCAAACCTGCTTTGAAGGGATTAAAGAAGCAGTTTGATACGAGCAGCCAGGGCGGCGCACCGCTTCTTGGTTTAAAGGGGCTGGTGGTAAAGGCACATGGGAACTCTACCTGCAAGGAGATCGAGATCGCCATAAAACAATGTGTCTCCTTTAAAAAGCAGGGCATAAACGAGAAAATAAAAGAAAGTATTTGTGATTGATATGAAGGATATCGAGGAATTTGAGGATCGGATCGGCTATGCATTTCATAATAAAAGACTTTTGCAGAATGCACTGACCCACAGTTCTTTTGCCAACGAGAGGCACTGGACGTACAATAGAAATAATGAGCGATTGGAGTTTTTGGGGGATGCCGTGTTGGAACTGGTGAGCAGTGATTTTCTTTTTCACGAGCACAGCGGTGATATGGAAGGCGAGATGACCAAGCTCCGTGCCAGTCTGGTCTGTGAGAGAAGCCTGGCAGATTCTGCCAGGCAGATCGGGCTGGGGCGGTTTATACGACTGGGAAAGGGTGAGGCTGCCACCGGAGGCAGAGAGCGGGACTCCATACTGTCGGATGCTTTTGAAGCGGTGATCGGTGCCATGTATCTGGATGGAGGCCTGGAGCCGGCAAAGTCCTTTGTGAAACGTTTTGTGCTCTCTGATATAGAAAATAAAAAATTATTTTATGACAGCAAAACGGTACTACAGGAGATGATTCAAGCAAAGGGAGCCGGTAGTCTCCGATATGAGCTCATATCGGAGACCGGACCAGATCATGCGAAAGTATTTGAGGTGAACTGTCTGCTGGATGAAACATCTCTTGGGACAGGAATGGGACATTCCAAAAAGATGGCGGAACAGAATGCTGCCTATGAGGCTTTATGTAAGATGAAGAATAATAAATGATTGGAGTTTGTTTATGTATCTGAAAAGTATCGAAGTTCACGGTTTTAAATCCTTCGCCAACAAGCTGGTTTTTGAGTTTCACAACGGCATAACCGGCATCGTGGGACCCAATGGGAGCGGAAAGAGCAATGTGGCCGATGCTGTCCGCTGGGTTCTGGGAGAGCAGAGTGCCAAACAGCTTCGCGGCGCCAGTATGCAGGATGTGATCTTTGCCGGAACAGAGCTTCGCAAGCCTCAGAGTTATGCCTATGTGGCGCTGACGATCTCCAATGAGGACCATAAGTTAAATGTGCCCTATGAGGAAGTGCAGGTGGCGAGACGGGTATACCGTTCCGGGGAGAGTGAATATCTTCTCAATGGTGTGGCATGCCGGCTGAAGGATGTACAGGAGCTTTTTTTTGATACCGGTATTGGAAAAGAGGGATACTCGATCATCGGCCAGGGCCAGATCGATAAGATCCTCAGCGGTAAACCGGAGGAGCGCCGGGAACTTTTTGATGAAGCAGCGGGAATTGTAAAGTTTAAAAAGAGAAAAGCGACAGCAGAGAAAAATCTGGAAGCAGAGAGCCAGAACCTGCTCCGTGTCAGCGATATTCTGACGGAGCTGGAAAAACAGGTAGGTCCTTTGGAAAGACAATCAGAGAAGGCGAGAGAATATCTGCGGTTGAAAGAAGAGCTGAAAAAATATGAGATCAGTTTGTTTATACAGGATTATGACAGCTGCCAGGAAGACCTGCTGGAGACAAAAACCAACATCTCTAATGCGGAGAAGGAACTGGGGGAGGTCAAGAAAGAACAGGAGAGCACCAAATCCCGGTTTGAAGAGGTGGAACATCAAATCAAGGAATATGATGAGCTCCTGGAGCAGAAAAAGGAAAAGTGCAACAGAGACCGTCTTGCCCTTGCCGGTATAGAGGGTGAGATCCGCATCGCCAGGGAAAAAATCTCTTCTCTTTCTCATGGAAAAGAATACTATGCAGACCGTATGAACAGTATCCAGGCTTCTGTGGATGAGGTCACGAAGGAAAAAGAGGGATATCTGGAAAGCCAGAAGGAATTTACTGAGACGCTGGCGCAGATGCAGTCGGAAGAAGAAGAGCTTCTCAAAGAGACAGACCGGCTCAGTGAAAGGATCGGGGAGATGGAAAAAACCATCGCTGAGCAGAATGACATCATACTGTCTTCTATGAATCAGACCTCGGAGATTCATATCGAGCATCAGAAGATTGAGTCCATGATGGAGCAGAACTCCATCCGCAAGGCGGAGCTGAACCAGAGGATTCTGTCGAATAAAAGCCAGGTAGCTGCTGCTGTGGAACAAATGCAGCAGGAAGAGGCGGCACTGGAAGGGATACGCCAGTCCCTGGACGCGGAATATGTAAAGAGAAAAGAATTTTTAAAGAAGGCAGAGGAATGCCGGACAGCGGTCAGAGACCTGCAGCATGAACTACATGACAGGCAGAAGGATTATCATATGAAATCTTCACGCCTTGCCACGTTGAAAAATATTACGGAGCGCTACGACGGCTATGGACAGAGTATCCGCCGGGTGATGGAGCAAAAGCAGGAAAATTCTGGTATTGTGGGCGTTGTGGCGGATATCATACAGGTGGATAAAAAATATGAAACGGCGGTAGAAACCGCTCTGGGGGGAAGCATCCAGAACATTGTCACAGAGGATGAGCAGACCGCCAAAGATATGATCACCTTCCTGAAAAAGCACCGTTATGGGCGGGCTACTTTTCTTCCGCTGACCACGGTATCTGCCGTAGCGGGACGGATCAAGCCGGAAGTGCTCTCGGAACCGGGGGTGATCGGCTGCGTGTCGGAACTGGTAAAGAAGGATCATCGGTTTGACGGTCTGGTACAGTATCTTCTGGGGCGGTTTGTCCTGGTGGATACCATTGACCACGCTATGGCACTGGGAAGGAAATTCAAGCATACCCTGCGCATCGTAACGCTGGAGGGTGAGCTTCTAAATCCGGGTGGTTCCATGTCCGGAGGCGCCTATAAGAACAGCAATAATCTTCTGGGAAGGCGCCGGGAGATGGAAAAACTGGAAGAGGAGATCCAGAAGATTGAAAAATCTATGGACAAGCTCCGGGATAAGAGAAAGCGTCTGGAGGAAGACGCTGGCAAGGCGGAGCAGAGGGCGAAAGAAAAGGATTCTGTGCTCAAGGAGCTGGGGCTTCGTGAGAATACGGCGAACATCAAATACGAGCAGGCGGTGGCGGTGAAGGAGCAGAAAGAGGCAGAATTTAATGCCATCGTCAACGACGGCAAGGAACTGGAAAGCCAGAAAAACATTCTGACGGAAACCCTGTCCCGCATTGACTCCCAGCTGGACGAGAGCCAGAGGAAAAATGATTTGGCGAAAGAGATCCAGGAGCAGACCACAGAGGAACTGGAAAAGGCAGTGGAAACCCTCTCAAAATCCCAGGAAAGGCTGGCAGAGCTCAAGCTGGACATCGCATCTTTTAACCAGAAAAACAGCTTTCTTCTGGAAAATCTGGAAAAGACAGAGAACCGGCTGACAGAATTGGAAAAAGAATACCAGGCGCTTGTGGAGGAACAGAACAGTTCAGATACCCAGGTGGATCAGATGAACCAGTCTATCGAAGAGTTTGAGGGGCGCATCACAGCATGCAAAGAGGAGATCGCCGTACTGGAACAGGAGATTCAAGACTATACAAAGAAAAAAGAAAAACTGATGGTTTCCCAGAAAGACTTCTTTGACAAGAGAAATGAGATGCTGGAGCATATTGGTGAGCTGGATAAAGAATGCTTCCGGCTGGGGGCGCGGAAGGAAAAACTGGAAGAACAGCTGGAAAACCGCATCAACTATATGTGGAACGAGTACGAGATCACCTATCACAATGCCAAAGAGATGGCAGGAGAACTGGAATTTACTTATGCGAGGATCAAAAACCTGGTGGGCGAGACGAAAAACAGTATCCGTGGACTGGGAGACGTCAACGTCAATGCCATTGAGGACTATAAAAGCGTCAGTGAGCGCTATGAACTACTGAAAACCCAGCACGATGATCTGATCGAGTCTGAGGAGGCACTGAAACAGATCATTGCCGATCTGGATGAGGAGATGCGGGGACAGTTCAACGAAAAGTTCAGCCAGATCAAATCCCAGTTTGACCGGGTATTCCGAGAATTGTTTGGCGGTGGAAAGGGAACCCTGGAACTGGTGGAGGATGAAGACGTGTTAGAAGCTGGTATTCGGATCATCGCTCAGCCGCCGGGAAAAAAACTGCAGAATATGATGCAGCTCTCCGGTGGTGAGAAGGCGCTGACGGCGATTGCCCTTTTATTTGCCATCCAGAACCTGAAACCATCCCCCTTCTGCCTGCTGGATGAGATCGAGGCGGCGCTGGATGATTCCAATGTAAAGAGGTATGCGAAGTATTTACATAAACTAACGAAGAACACACAGTTTATCGTGATTACCCACCGGCAGGGAACGATGTCGGCGGCGGATGCCCTCTACGGCATCACAATGCAGGAAAAGGGTGTGTCAACCCTTGTTTCTGTCAAGCTGATCGAGGAACAGTTGAAAAATGAGCAGAATGCGGCGGCACAATAGGTAAAAATTTCAGTAGAATTCAGATAGAAGGAAGGAAAACAATGGGTAATTTTTTCGGTAAATTAAAGAGCGGGCTGAGCAAGACGAGAGATAGTTTTGTGTCAGGCATTGATTCAATATTTTCCGGTTTTTCGGAGATCGATGATGATTTTTATGAGGAACTGGAAGAGCAGCTGATCATGGCGGATATCGGCATGGATACTTCGATGAAAATCATCGAGGAGCTCCGGGAAAAGGTAAAGGAAGAGAAGATCAAAGAAGCATCGGCATGCCGTACTCTGCTGATGGATACCATCAAAGAGCAGATGAAGGTACATGAGGATGCTTATGAGTTTGAGAAAAAAAAATCCGTGGTACTGTTTATCGGCGTCAACGGCGTAGGAAAGACTACAAGTGTAGGAAAGCTGGCAGGGCAGATGAAGAAAGATGGGAAAAAAGTGCTTCTGGCGGCGGCAGACACATTCCGCGCCGGTGCCATCGATCAGTTGAAGGAGTGGTCCGGCCGTGCCGGGGTGGATATTATTGCCGGCCAGGAGGGCGCGGATCCGGCAGCTATCGTATATGACGCGGTGGCGGCGGCAAAAGCCAGAAATATAGATGTGCTTTTGTGTGATACCGCAGGGCGTCTCCACAACAAGAAGAACCTGATGGCGGAGCTGCATAAGATTTACAAGATCATCGAAAATGAATACAGAGACGCCCATCTGGAGACCTTTATCGTCGTGGACGGGACCACCGGGCAGAATGCCCTTGTCCAGGCGAAACAGTTCAGTGAGGTGGCGGAGATTACGGGAGTCGTTCTTACCAAGCTGGACGGAACAGCAAAGGGCGGTATCGCCATCGCCATCCAGTCCGAACTGAACATTCCGGTAAAATATATCGGCATCGGAGAAAAGATTGATGATCTGCAGAGATTTGATGCCGATGAATTTGTGGACGCTCTATTTGATGTTGCAGAACAATAGAAATCGTGGTAAAATGAGTGCCGACATAAAAAATGAGAAGAAAGGCAGATGACAATTCATGATGACACTGGATCAATTTGAAGAGGCGAGCGAGAGGGTCAAGGAGGTTATTCTTCCGACGAACCTGATCTACAGCGAATACTATAGCGCCCAGACCGGGGGGAAAGTTTATTTCAAGCCGGAGAATATGCAGTACACGGGGGCTTATAAAGTAAGAGGTGCCTACTATAAGATCAGCACCCTGTCCGACGAGGAGAGAGAGAAAGGACTGATCACCGCATCTGCCGGAAATCATGCCCAGGGTGTGGCATATGCGGCAAAGCTTTTTGGAGTGAAAGCCGTGATCGTCATGCCCACAACCACACCACTCATTAAGGTAAACCGTACCAAAAGTTACGGCGCTGAGGTGGTGTTACATGGTAATGTATACGACGATGCCTGTAGCCATGCGCTGAAGCTGGCAGAAGAACAGGGATATACTTTTGTCCATCCCTTTGATGATGAGGTGGTGGCCACCGGACAGGGTTCCATCGCCATGGAGATCTTCAAGGAGCTTCCCACGGTGGATATCATTCTGGTTCCCATCGGAGGCGGCGGGCTTGCCTGCGGGGTATCGACCCTGGCTAAACTCCTCAATCCGAACATCAAAGTGATCGGCGTGGAACCGGCAGGGGCAAACTGTATGCAGGAATCTTTAAGACAGGGGGAGGTTGTATCACTGCCGGGAGTGAATACCATCGCCGACGGTACAGCCGTGAAGACGCCGGGATCCAATATTTTTCCCTACATACAGAAAAATCTGGATGATATCATTACGGTAGACGACCATGACCTGATCGTAAACTTCCTTGACATGATGGAAAATCATAAGATGGTGGTAGAAAATTCTGGGCTTTTGACAGTGGCGGCGCTAAAGAAGATGGACATCCAGGGGAAGAAAGTCGTGTCTATCCTAAGCGGCGGAAACATGGATGTCATCACCATTTCTTCTGTGGTACAGCACGGTTTGATCCAGAGGGGAAGGGTATTTACCGTGTCTGTAGAACTTCCAGACCGTCCTGGTGAGCTGCTTCATGTGGCGGATGTGATCGCGAAAGCACAGGGAAATGTCATTCGTCTGGAGCATAACCAGTTTATCAGTATCAATCGTAATGCGGCAGTGGAGCTGACGATCACCATGGAGGCCTTTGGCCACGAACACAAGGAGCAGATCATAAAGGCACTGGAAGATGCCGGATATGCACCGAAGAGTCAGCAGCCGACGGCGATCTATCACTAAAACAGGAAGGAAATGGCAGAATGGAATACGAACAGAATTTGTTGTTTACTCCGGAGGGAGTCCGGGATATATATGGTGTGGAATGTGAGAAAAGAGAGTGGGTGGAAGCCGAGATTCATAAGATCATGAAACTCTATGG
>JAAVZE010000141.1 GCA_022791495.1 Eubacterium sp. | reverse complement strand
GGGATATTACATCACCAATGGAAAGCGTATGAAGATCAAATGGAGAAAGAACGAAGAAGAGGGAACGATGTGTTATTACGATATGGATGGAAATGTGCTGACGATCAATCCGGGCAAGACCTATATCGCAGCATATCCTACCAGCAGAAAGAAACTGATTTCCTTCAAGAATAAAGAGTAGCAGAAAGGTGCCTGTATGAGTACAAACAACCAGGATAACAAGAAAAGTGCAGATTTTCTTAAACATGGCAGTATATTGGCGATGGCATCTCTTATCGTGCGCTTTATCGGCATGGCATACCGGATCCCTATGTCCAATATACTGGGAGAAGAGGGAAATGGGATTTATGCGGTGGCGTTTGACATCTACGATATTCTTCTGATCGTATCATCTTACAGCCTGCCTCTGGCACTTTCTAAGATCATATCTGCCCAGAACATAAAGCGGGAATATAAGAATATCGGAAAAACCTTTCGTCTTGCACTGCTGTTTGCCGTCGTGTCAGGCGGGGTATTCGGAATCCTGCTCTTTGTCTTTGCTGGATGGATTGAGAACAATATTTATCCTGATTATGCGGGCGTTCATATCCCTCTGCGGGTGCTGGCTCCCACAATATTTATCGTAGCGCTGCTCGGCGTGTTCCGTGGATTTTTCCAGGGAAAAAAGACCATGGTTCCCACAGCGGTTTCCCAGGTTCTGGAACAGGTGGTAAACGCCATTGTCAGTGTGTCAGCAGCCTACTTGTTTATCCAGTGGAATATAGACAGTCTTGATAAGAGTGCCTGGGGGGCGGCAGGAGGTACGCTGGGAACCTGCCTGGGCGCTTTTTCTGCACTTCTTCTTGTCGTATTTGTATACTATATCTACCGTCCGGTACAAAGAAAATTGGAACGGCGGGACCGGGGACGGCGGTTGTATTCTACCTCACATATTTATCGTATCCTGTTTTTGACCATTTTGCCCATCATATTGAGCCAGACGGTTTATCAGATCAGCGGCCTGGTGGATTATTATCTGTTCGGTGATATTATGGGGGGCAGAGGTATGGATCCGGTGACGATCAAATCCCTGGTGGGCGTGTACAGCTCGAAGTACCGGGTGCTTACCAGTGTCCCCATCGCCATATCTACTTCCATTGCCTCATCCATGATCCCGAGTGCGGTGGCAGCATTTACCGAAAAGGATACGGTGCAGCTCAAAAATAATATCCTTTCCGGTATCAAATTTAATATGATCATTGCATTTCCCTGTGCTATGGGATACACTGTTCTCGGACAGTCTATTGTCCAGCTTTTGTTTCCTTCCTCTAATTACGTCCTGGGAGGACATCTTATGCTTGCCGGTTCTGCAGCAGTAGTTTTTTATGCAGTATCAAATGTGACAGGCAGTGCACTCCAGAGTATCGACAGAATGCACACGCCTGTCATCCATTCGGCGATCTCCCTTGGGATTCATGTGATCCTTGTGGTGTGTCTGCTTAAATTTACGGAGCTGGGCATCTATGTGCTTATCATCGGCAATGTAACCTTCCCTATCGTAGTCAGCATACTGAATCTGCTGGCATTACGGCGTTACATTCCATCCCTGCGCCTGAAACCGTTAAAAACGTTTTTTGTGCCGCTGTCTGCCTCCCTGTGGATGTCAATCGCTGTTGTTCTGGTCTATACCTTGTCAGATAAACTGTTTTCTTCCTTCCTGGGAGGGTATATGGCAAATGCGGTATCGGTGATTCTGGCACTCATCACAGCTGTATTCGTCTACTTTGTGGTATTCCTCAAACTGCGGGGAATGACAAAGGAAGAAATGTTTGATTTCCCAATGGGACGAAAGCTCTATCGAATGGCTGTGAAATTAAAGCTTATGAAATAACTTTTTCACGGCTTCTAACAGATAATCCGTCAGCCCGGCTTCCTCAACGGTTTCAGCGGCGGTGAGCTGAACACTTCCGATCAGTTTTCCATTATAAGAATAGTCTACTTTTCCTACCGGGGCGCCCTTTTGCAAGGGTGCCTTTATGGATTCCTCATAGGTGATGGTTCTCTTTACCTGGTCCATGTCGGCATCCTGGGTAAAGATGTGGGAAAATGTGGATGTTGGTTCCACCGCAGCCATGTTTTTCCTTCCGCCCTGAACTGGTACTTCTTTCAAGAGCTTGGTGAGCTCGGAATCTTTGTAAACGCTGCAGTTGGCAAAGCCATAATCTAATAGGGACTGGGCTTCTGAAAACCGTTTTTTATGATCAGGGGCAGCCATAACCACCGCGATCAGGTCCATGTCATTGCGTCTTGCTGTGGCGCTGAGGCAGTATTTGGCCTTGGAGGTGGATCCCGTCTTAAGTCCGGTGATGCCGTCATAAAAACGGACCAGCTTATTGGTGTTGGTCAAGCCAAATTCCGTCTCCCCTTTTTTGGTCTTATGGGTGATAGAATCCATCCACACTGTAGAATAATTGCTGATCTGGGGATGTTTTGTGATCAGCTCCCGTGACATAAGCGCCACGTCATAGGCACTGGAATAGTGTCCGGATTCGATGTTATCATCCAAACCGGTACAGTTTTTAAACTGGGTATGTTTCATGCCGAGGGCTTTTGCCTTCTCGTTCATCTTTTTCACAAAGGCTTCCTCTGATCCAGCGATCTTTTCTGCCATTGCCACAGCGGCGTCGTTGGCGCTTGCGATGGTGATGCATTTGATCATATCATTTACGGTCTGGGTCTCGTTTGGCTCTAAGTACACCTGGGAGCCCCCCATGCTTGCGGCGTATTCGCTCACCGTAACAGAATCCTCCAGCGAGAGTTTTTTGCTGTCAATGGCCTCAAAGATCAGATTCAGTGTCATGATTTTTGTGATACTTGCCGGCACAAGCTCTTTGTCTTTGTCCTTCTCAAAGATGATTTCCCCGGAGGAGCCTTCCAGAAGTACAGCTGCTGTGGCGGACACATCCACTGCGCCGCCGGATACCGCTTTTTCCTCAGCCTGTACAACCTGTTTGTCCAGAGATGAAAAGCTGAATATGTATATATATGTAAGGAGAGTAAAAAGCAGATAGATTATTTTTTTCATACGCATTCTCCACAATGATTGATATATGGAAATATATGCGGAAGGAGCAAAAAACATGCGGGCTTATTTTTAGCTTGACATTATAGGTTAAAATGGGAGCTCTCAATCTTTCTCAATCTTTCACGGTTATTTTGCAGCGGTACGTATTATCACCCTGCCTGACGGAAATAATGGCAGTTCCTGGATTCAGAGCATGTACGGTGCCAGAGGGGCTCACGGTGGCGATGCGGAAATCCGAGGTGGAGTAGCTGGCCAGTTTTTTTAATCCCGACAGTTTGACTGAGATTTTTTCTCCAGGTTTCAAGGTGGCGGCATGAATGTTCAGGTTTCGGTGGGAGAGCAGATCCAGCTCTTCCTGATAGCCAAAGCGTGTGTGAGGATAGAGAAAGCGGCACAACAGGAGAAACAGGACAACCCCAGGTAGGATGAGATGTTTTTTCATGGCAGGGTTTCCTTTTTTATTATCATATGAAGACTATGGAAAAAAGGAAGCTGTTTTTTGCATTTTATAATGCCTGTGTCGAAATTTGTCGATCGAAAAAAGTTGTATTGGAAGAAATAGGGGGTTATAATAGAAAAGGACATAAGAAAAAGGAGGTAATAGATATGGGGGGGACTTAAAAGATATGTGATAGTTATTTTGGTTACAGTAATGGTATTTGGAGTTACTCATGCCTTTGCAGATTCGAAGGGTGTGTCTTTGAATGGAAACAGGAATGCAAGTTCTTCATCTTTGTTTAATAATGGAATGAACAAATACCGTTATACTGCCAATGCCAGTAGCAGAAATGAAAAAAGTGTTGAGGTTCAGTTGAAAGGAGGTCCCACAAGTGTAAACGTGTTTACAACTTTTAGGAGCTTTAAATTGGAGCCTGGTGATACAAGGAGCAATACGACTAGTGCTTCTGCATATAACTACGCGAGAATGATATTATATTGAAATTCTGCAGACAATCAGAAAACCGGATGTATTGCAACAGGGTTGATATCGAACCAAAACTAAAGAAACTATCATAATGGAGTGGCATTAAATAAAATAACTCTCCGTTGTAATTCTTTATACAGCGGAGAGTTATGTAGGAGGAAAATGTCATGTTTTGGTTAAATGTAAAACAATATGTAAGAACACCTGCCATCTCTCTTGTTACAGTTGTCTATTTTCTTTATCTTTCATATGTGATCGTGCAAATGCCCCATGAAAATGTTCCGTATACATTTATTGAGTGTATGAACCAGATAAACATTTCATTTATTTTTTTCTTATTTATATCTTATGAATTTTTTTCAAAAGGCAGGAGATATCAGATTGACGAGGTTATAAGTGCTTGCGGAAGAAGTGGAAAATTAGTAAGGATGTCTGGTGCTTTTATATTGCTTCCCCTAAATGTATTGATTTGTGCCATACTTTTTTCAGCCTGTTTATGGCCGGCGGCTGTATCAGGATCAAATGTAGATATATATTTCTTTTATCTGATTAAGGTTGTTTTCATACATCATTTTCTAGTATATCTTTTGGCAATTCTTATCGGATTTTTGGTTTCCTATATAAAATCCAGAACGATGGGGTACGGAGTGCTGATGTTTATTTGTTGGTGTTTTGGATATTTATTGATCGCTCCCTTACTAAGTATATCATTTGGAAGAGAGTTTTTATATCGGATTGCGGATTTGTTGAGTTTTATGACAAGAAAGTTTCTATCCGCTCCCAATGTATATTATATGTATTCTGTCGCTGCCGTAGATGTTCAAAGAATTCTTTTTTGGATTTTCCTGGTTGCTGCTATTTTATGTGTAGTGATCAATCGAGAGAAGAAAAGATGGATATTCGTTGTTCCAGGGGTGGCAATGTTGACATGTATGTTTTTCTTTTTTCAACCTGTCTCTTCTCCCTGTGTAGATATCATCGGAGGAGAGGACGCCTGGACATATGATGATACATACTATATTTATTCGGGAAACATAGATTGTAAGGATGTTTCAAAGTATGAAAAGGCTGCTTTTAAGGTAAATAAATACAATATGATTTTGAATGCGGGACGAGAATTGGCAGCCAAGGTTGAGGTACATATAGATCAAACAGACTTGCAACAGTATGATTTTACCCTGTATCATGGATATAAGATCAAGTCAGTTAAAGATGATCACGGGCAAAATCTGACCTTTCACCAGAAGGGGGATTATGTTCAGGTGATAACAGGAGAACATAAGGTAAAAAAGATTATTTTTTTCTATGAAGGTTATAGTAAAAGGTATTATAGCAACAGTCAGGGGATGTTTCTCCCGGCTTATTTTGAATATTATCCGTTGCCAGGAAGGCGTCAGGTTTATATGGATGAATATTATTATACTGGTAATACAAAAGAAGGGCTAGATTATAATGTGGATTTCGAGGTGACCGTGCAAGGAGTACCAAACCTATATAGCAATCTGACAAAAGTAAATGGACGTTGGCGTGGTAATACAGACGGTGTAACTTTATTGGCCAGTCCATTTGCAAATGAAATAAAAAGTGGTGATAGCAGACTGATCTATTCCTCAATTCAATATTCGGAGAAGGAGCAAATAGAATTAGTTCAGTTGTTTCAACAATTTGTTCAAAAGTATTTTCAACAGGGAGATCATAAGCTAATAATGATTCCTCCAGAAATAAATGGGTATTTTGATTATTATGGCAGTGACCATCTTATGGGGGATCTGTCCATGCTTTTTGCGGATTATGAAAGATTTATCAACGAAGGGGAGAGGTATCCATTTATTTCGGAAGAGGAATTGATGAATGAATTGAAACAGGTTGAATGATGCTGTGTTACAGGGGATATAAGGAGAGTGGTGCTATGGTTCAATTGATGGAACGAATATATTTACAATGTCGGGGGATGGGAATATTGTTTTGGATCCCATTGATTGGATATTATATCGTTGTGCCATCTGCAGGATGGATACTTGGCCAGAATCCATTGGAGGATCGTGAAATGCTCGAACGGGTTACAGAGGTGAGTTATCGTTTTATTCCTCTACTTTCTACCTGGTGGATGTTTTTGGTACATAAAGAATATATTGAAGGGGATGGAAAAGAAATTCTGTACCTGGGAAAAAGTATTTTGGGACTGACAATAGGTTTTTTCTTACTCAATATAATCTGTTGTTTTCCTTCTGTTCTTATTTTTAATCGTCCTACGGAACAGGTTTTGGAGCTCTTTTTTCAATTGACAATCATTATGTTTTTAACATGTGGAATGGCGTATTTTTTAAATTTCAGCCTGAAAAACATTTCAGTTTCAGCGCTAGTAACAATGATATTTTGTACGCTGTCTGTGGTGCCGAGCGACCACCTTATCCAATATCGGTTTTTAAGTCTCCAGGGTAATGAATTGTGGCTGGAAGAAGGGGTTAAATTTATAATTTCTGGAGGAATCTTTTGGATTTTTGGTGCGATATGCTCAAGGCGATTTGAATAAGTCTCTTAATGCTCTGACAGAATATCCAGAACTTCATATAGAGAGGAATTATTAATGAAAAAAAGACTTTGTCGGCTGTTTCTAAATAAACAGAAAAAATATCTAATGTTATTTGCTGCTCTGCTTATCGTTTCGGGAATATACGTGAATTATCAGTTTATGACATATGCCTCCTTTTATTATAACTGGCAGTCGCTATTTACATTTGACGAAAACTGGTACTGGTATTCCGATGAAAGCAAGAAGCACAATGAAATTGAAGATTATCTTCTCACGGAACATGATGCCATCTCTGTGCATGAATACCGATGTGAGAATTATCGTTATGTGGACGGAGAAGAGGTTGGCTGGGATAAGGTGGATTATGGGGTCCTTTTCCAGGCGACGGATAAAGAAATTACAAATCTGCGGGAAAAGTTTACAGATTATATGAGAATCTTGTCTGTGCCGGACATCGTAAAAGAGAAGTGGAGGACTGTGTCCGAGAATGGAGCGGTGTCTGTTTTGGTTTTGGTAGTGATCTGGGGAATTACGATGTCAGGTGGTGTTTTTTGGTTCCGCAAGGCACTGGAGCAAAGCAGGGAGGAACAAGAATATCTTCTTTTTGTGGGGTTTTCACCTCGGGTGATCCGGGCATGTTATGGGAGATGTTTTTGGAGCTATTTTTTGCTGGCATTTTTTGTATCATTTGTGCCAAGGATACTTGCGGTATTTCCAGACATGTTTCATTACATATTTACGGACTTTGAATTTTGGCGTATATACCCCTGTATCCCCTGTGGGATGTTCCTGTTTTATTTCATTACATTTATCCTGCTATATCACTGGTCCAAAAAAATATGGAATAAAGAATATGGTGGGGAGGCACCAGAACAGGAAAAAAGACATAGATTTATCCGTGATCTTACCCTGGAGGATAATCTGATACTTATTCTGCTGGCACAGGATTATTCTGAGAGAGCAGCAGAAAATCTGGTGGGGCGAATGGTGTCAGAGGAGAAGATCTCATTCTGTGCAAAACATAAAATGGAAACTTGTCCAGCAGAGGAAAAGCAAATATTTTTCCAGTTGCAGGATAAGCTGTTAGCTGACTCAATATAATGAATATCAGGAGTGTCTGAACAAAATAACGGACAAAACAGCAGCCAGTGCTTTTCAGCAGGCTTACGCAAAGAAAATGTCAGGTTCCACGGATTATATTTCGACGATCAGCAAGGCATACAGCACTGGGAAACCAGGAGCAACGACTTTTGAAGATATCCTCCAGCAGATGGCAGAGAAATGACTTTCCCTTTTGGAAATATTTTGACAAAAATACAAGTGCATCCTTAAACGATTGGATGCCAGAGGGGGCGAATCCGCCACAAACCCGCGGAGATCTGCAAAGGAATTACAGTCGTATCGGTTCTGGGCGGATTGCGGTTCTTATACCAGAGAGCCTGCAGAAGAAAAATGGACGCAGACCCTTCCTATGCAAGGCAGATCATGGCAAAGCTGCAGGAATGGAAGGAGGACTATGACCGCTGGGATAACACGGTGGCAGCAGGCTATGGTTGTAACGTGGCAGAACATCAGGCGGGAAAAAGCTATGTCTTTGACCTGGATGAAAATGGAGATGTGAGAAATTGTACTGTCACAGGTAGTGGTAAACTTACTGATCCTACAGAGGAAGAACAGCGGCAGTTTGAGGCAGAGCAGGCAAAGAAACGGAAGCGGCGTGTGAAATACATACGTATTTTAGAGGAGAGTGCTGAGAAGAGAAAATTACAGGAGCGGGAGAATCTACGTTTTTACCAGAGCCAGTTTGGAAAACAGGATTGTTTTATATCAAATTTTCAAAGAGGACAAAAATATGGCAATGATAAGATTACCGAATGATACAAATGATTATGATGTGGGTAGTTGTTTAAGGGGATAAATAGGATTGTCCGAATGTTTGAAGAGAGCCAATGGTTTTTATGGGGAAGTGCATGAAATCTAGTGGCTTTTTTGTTTACGTGAAAAGAGAAATCGGGTAGAATGTATGTAGTGAAGACAAATGAGAATTTTTGAAAAATTGGGGTTTAAGGAGGTAATGATGATACTTAAAACAGACAGATTGTATCTGAGAGAGATGAATCAATTGGATTTCAATTCTTTGTGCAAAATCTTGCAAGATGAAGATACAATGTATGCATATGAGGGTGCATTCAATGACGAAGAAGTACATGAATGGCTTGATAGACAGATTGCTCGTTATGAAAAATGGAACTTTGGCTTATGGGCAGTAATTCTAAAAGAGACCGATGAGATGATAGGTCAGTGCGGGCTTACGATGCAACCGTGGAAAGATACGGAAGTGCTTGAAATAGGTTATCTTTTCAATAGGTTATACTGGCATAATGGTTATGCGACAGAAGCGGCAATAGCTTGTAAAAATTATGCTTTTGAAATATTAAAGGCAGATGAAGTTTGCTCTATCATTAGAGATACGAATGTTGCCTCTCAAAATGTTGCTGTTAGAAATGGTATGACAAAAACAGATATTTGGACAAAACATTATCGCGGTATAGATATGCCGCATTATCGTTATGTTATACAGGTTTAACAACTTAACAACATATATCAAAACTTTTTTTCTGACTATATGCTACAATATTTGTGACAAGGGGGAAAAAAGATTTGTTTGAGTGGACTGAGACCGTACAAAAAATGATCGACTGGATCGAAGCACATTTGACAGAAAATCCTTCTCTTTTAGAAATATCCAATCAGGTCGGATATTCACCATATTACTGTTCCAGTCGTTTTCATGAAATTGTAGGAATGACATGTAAGAGCTATATCGCCGGCAGACGGCTCGCCATGGCTGCCTTGGAAATTCGAGATACCGATACCCGCATCCTCGATGTCGCAATGAAATACGGATATTCCTCACAGGAAGCTCTGACGAGAGCTTTCATGAATGCGTTCGGATGTACACCGGCTGCATATCGGAAAAATCCCATTCCTATTGCTCTTTCCAACCTAAAGGTCGTTTTCTTCCCTGAACATTATGTGAATCAAGGAGGACCTACTATGAATCAAACATTATTGACAGAAGCACATGTTCGTGTGGAGCATATTCCTGCACATCAATATATCGGCATCTGGGATATTGAGGCTACCGATTACATGAATTTCTGGAACAGGCATGATTGTGACAGTATTTGTGGAACAATAGACAGTATGAGCCATGTTTCCCATCCGATTGTTACCTGTCATACGGCAGGATGGTTTTATGAAAATGGCAGGAAAGGATACTTCTATGGTTTTGGCGTATCAGAAGATTATCAAGGGGTTATTCCGGATGGGTTTGAAATCAGGAAAATTCCTGCAAGTGATTATCTTGTTTTCTTTCACCCACCTTTTGATTATTTGAAGGACTGTGGCGAGGTAATGGGGAGAGTTGAAAGGCTGGCGTGGAATTTTGATCCCAAAACAGAGGGCTACGTATGGAACGAGGAAAATTGCAATGATTACCAGCGCCATTATCCAGAAGTGATTGGCTATGAAGTACTGCGCCCTATACGAAAAATAATAAGTTAAACTCCTATAATGGAAAATAAACAGTCCTGCCAGTCCCCAGGCAAAGAAAAAACGGTTTATTGCGTTTTGCAGATCAATAGGACGCTTTTTCGTCCCTGGGAACCGGCGGGACTAATTTTATCTTAATTAGTAAGTTGTCGAAGTGCGGAAAGGTGCGCGATTCTCAGCCGCACCTTATTGATTACACTTCAAAAAGCATATCCCCATAAGATGGTACGGGCCAGTCTTCTTTATCCACCAGCATTTCAAGCTCGTCGATGGGGGCTCTCAGTTCTTCCATTGCCGGGAATACGATATCTCTGTAGTATTCTGCCTGTGCCTTTCCTTCTTCCATGGAGCCTGCTTTCTCCGTTACGTCACCGAGGGCGATCAAAGCCTTCTGGGATTTGGCGAGGAGTGCAGAGCAGTCCTTAAGGATCGAGGTCTGCACCGTAATATCTGCTTCCGGACAAGCCTGCCGGATGCTGTTGATGGAGTCTGCCAGGCTTGTGGTGTATTTGATTACCGCAGGAATGTACTGTTTGGTCGCCATATCAATCATCGCCTTGGCTTCAATGTTGATCGCCTTTGCATAGGCTTCGTAGTGAATCTCAGCGCGGGACTCCAGTTCTGTCTTGGAAAGTACATTCTGGTTTTCAAACATCTCGATGGTCTTTGGCTCTGTGAGGGAAGCGGTGGCATCTACCATGGTCCGCACGTTGGGAAGGCCACGTTTTTCTGCCTCGGCAACCCAGTCATCGGAATAGCCGTTTCCGTTGAAAATCACTTTCTGATGTTCTTTCAGTGTTTTCTGGATCAGAGCATCCACAGTTTTGTCAAAATCAGAAGCACCTTCCAGTTCGTCCGCCATTTTTTCCAGTACATCTGCCACAGAGGCATTTAAAACCGTGTTTGCGCCTGCGATGGACATAGAAGAAGCTACCATACGGAATTCAAATTTATTTCCGGTGAAAGCAAAAGGTGAGGTACGGTTGCGGTCTGTGGCATCTTTTTTTACCGGTGGGATAGAGCTTACACCGATATTCATTTTTCCGCCCTTTAAGCTGTGGTCGGCAGTACCGGTCTCAATGATCTGTTCCACGATATCCTCCAGCTGTTCACCAAGGAAGATAGAAATGATCGCCGGTGGCGCTTCGTTGGCTCCCAGACGGTGGTCGTTTCCAGGATTAGAGGCGGACATGCGCAGGAGAGCGGCATTTTCATCTACGGCAGCGATTACAGAGGCCAGGAACAGAAGAAACTGCTTGTTGTTATGAGGGGCAGAGCCGGGACTTAACAGGTTTTCTCCGGTGTTTGTCACGATGGACCAGTTGTTGTGTTTTCCGGAACCGTTTACGCCGGCAAAGGGTTTTTCATGAAGAAGACATTCCAGATTGTGTCTTCTTGCGACCTTTTTCATGACTTCCATAACAAGCTGGTTGTGGTCCGTCGCAATGTTGGCAGTGTCATAGATCGGCGCCATCTCATGTTGTGCCGGAGCAACCTCGTTGTGCTGAGTTTTGGAAAGAATTCCTAGTTTCCAGAGTTCTATGTTCAATTCATTCATAAAAGAAGCCTGACGTTCCCGGATGCTTCCGAAATAGTGGTCATCCAGTTCCTGACCTTTGGGGGGCATAGCGCCAAATAAGGTACGTCCGGTGAAGATCAGATCCTTTCTCTGAAGGTATTTATCCCTGTCGATCAGGAAATATTCCTGTTCTGCACCTACGGAGCAGGCGACATTTGTCACGTCCTCTTTGCCGAACAGCCGGAGGATACGGACTGCCTGTTTGCTGATAGCCTCCATTGAGCGCAGAAGAGGGGTCTTTTTATCCAGAGCCTCCCCGGTGTAGGAACAGAAGGCAGTAGGGATACAGAGTGTGACGCCGATGGCATCCTCTCGCAGAAAAGTAGGAGATGTACAATCCCATGCGGTATAACCTCTTGCCTCGAAAGTTGCCCGGAGACCGCCGGAAGGGAAGGAAGAGGCGTCAGGTTCTCCTTTGATCAATTCTTTTCCGTTAAATTCCAGAACTGCCCGGGAATCGGACTCTGCACTGATGAACG
>JAAVZE010000198.1 GCA_022791495.1 Eubacterium sp. | reverse complement strand
TATTGTGTGGGAAATTTGCAGTTATTTACGGCATTGGTGCTTGTCGTTCCAATCATATGTATTGCTGCTATTTCCTTTATCATAGGGTATCGGATAAAATGGAATTGGAAATATGGCATCTGCATAGCACTTATTCTTACTTTAATATCATGGGGAACAAGCCAGCTTGTTATATTTGTGGCAGGAAATGACTTGAGTGGTATAAAAGAAAGTGAATTACAAGATAATTCCCCCAAAACTCCAAATGATGAACTAATGGATGAACTGTATGACGAATTGGATAAAAAAGCATATGAGTATATGCTTGAACAGGGACTTATTTCAGAGGGAGAAGAAATATATGGAGGCGATAAATCTATCGGCAATAAGGATGAAACGGGAAATACAGAAAATGATACTGGAGATGACAGTGAAATAGTAAGCACTGAAATGTATGTAGGCATTCAGAAATCTGACCCTGTTACAGAACTGATAGGCAATATCATCACGTTCCTTGTTGCATATGGACTAAATTTCGCAGGATATAAAATAAAGAGCAAAAAAGAAACATAGGAAAAAAGAAATAGTTATGAGCAAAAATAAGCCGAAGAAAATAGATTGGATTTAAGTCCCATTTGCGTAAGTAAAATTTGAGAAGACATTATTTTAGCAAATTATCCACTCTACTGCCCAATATGTAAGAGAGAAACTTTGATTAAGGCAAAAAAATTACAAATAAATGTTATCAAAGAGCCAGACGCAGAGCCGATGAACGTGTAAAAAATCATGGTTTGTCGGCTTTGGCTCTTGCATAACCATGTTGATAACATTATGTGCCATAAAGCCGGAGGGAATATACATGAAGAAAATCCGCCAGAATATACACAGGCATGAACCAGTAAAAAAGAAAAGACAACAGCAGCTTTTACACATAAAGGTGTATCGAAATGAAGGTTAAAACTTCAATGCGATACACCTTTTTTGATGGTGCGAAATTTGTCTGATTTTATATTTTGGTGTGTTTTTTTTCTTTGACAGATTTGCGGGAGAAATTGGCTTGTTGCTGTTTTATTTTCGGCAGGAATTTAGGAACAATTTACTGCTTCATGGAGGGCTGTTTTTTCAGCATTGCTAATTGTGTATCCCATACCTGTTTCATTAGCTTTTTCACTTCCTCAACATCGGCTTTATACACATTGCCCGTTGCGTTCATTCGCTTTGCGATCTGGTTTAAGTTACCATTGATTTTTCCGAGCGTGGCGTTGTAATCCCGTAAATCTGAATAGTCAAGGTCATAGACAAAGCCGTAAAGAATCAGGCGGCGCAGGAAGGCGGATTTGCTTTTCATGCCGGAGATTTTTACTTTCTGCTCCAGTATGTATTGTTCGTCATCACTTAGGAATATTTTTAACTCGTTTTTGCGCTCACGCTTAGCCATTTTTGATGCACTCTCCTTATCAGGTTTTTAAAGGGATTTTACAAAAATGAATGCCCTCATACATGGGGCATTCGTGTAAAAAAATCCAAAACTCCGGCAGAGGGTTTTGTGATTTTTTGAGCGAAAAGGGGGTCAGGGGGATATGCCCCATAGGCGCGAACTTAAGCAAAAAATATAAAAAACACAAGCTTATAAACAAAACTTTATCTAAACAAAAAAATTTCTTAAAATAAAAAATTCACGACAAATTCTCTTTTTGGTGTAAAATAATTCTGTCAAAACACTTTTACAGAAAAGAGGACTGTCATGAACTTATATAATAATCTTAACAGAATGGAAAAAAATTTACAAGAAGTTTTGGATAAATGGAATAAAAAAATTCT
>JAAVZE010000140.1 GCA_022791495.1 Eubacterium sp. | reverse complement strand
GGATTTGAACCTGCGGCCTCCTGATCCCAAATCAGGCGCTCTAGCCAAGCTGAGCCACACCCCGATGAGTGTTGCTCGTCACAACGCAAGACCTATTATATTATAGCATGAAACAAATGTCAACATCTTTTTGCAAAAAAAATTAAAAAAATAAAAAAAGTTTCTTTTAAAAGTGATTGACTTGCGAACACATTTATAAGAAAATAGTTATAAATACAGTTAGCTCAGTGATGCCATTGAGCTAGAAGATGGAGGATAGTATGCTGAAAACAGGTATAAAAGGAAAAGAGACAACAATTGTTGATGCGAGCAATACAGCGAAGACCATGGGGAGCGGCACACTGGAGGTATTTGCCACTCCGGCGATGACAGCGCTGATGGAGAAGACGGCATGGAAAAGTGTTGTGGAAGAGCTGGAAGAGGGCTGTGGTACCGTGGGCATCCGTCTGGACATCACCCATGATGCTCCTACACCATTGGGAATGAAAGTGACCTGTGAGAGTGTGCTTACCAGGATAGATGGCAGAAAACTCATCTTTGAGGTAGAGGCATGGGATGAGCGGGGAAAGATCGGTAGCGGAATACATGAAAGATTTATCATAGATAATAAAAAATTCCAGGAGAAGGCAAATCAGAAATAGACTGGTGCTGTTGCCTACGGGCAACGTGTTCTTTGGGAAAATATACGGAGAAGGAGAAAAGAGTGAAAGATATGAAGCATAGTAAAAAACAATTGCGGTTTCTATTTCTGGGACTGTTGGCGTTAGCGATTCTGATGACAGGCTGCGGCAGTAAAAAGGAAGCAGACAACGAACAGCAGGCGATCCAAAAGGTGGATGACCTTGCGGGAAAGAAGATCGGTGTACAGCTGGGAACTACGGGAGACATCTATGCCTCAGATTACGAAGAAGAAGGCAGTACCGTAGAGCGTTATAACAAGGCAGCAGACGCGGTGCAGGCGCTGAAGCTCGGAAAGATCGACTGTATTATTCTGGACGAGAATCCGGCAAAGAAATTCGTGGAGACCAGTGGGGATCTGAAGATACTGGAAGAAGAGTTTGCGGTGGAGGAATACGCCATCTGCATTTCCAAAGATAATGCGGAATTAAAAGAAAAGATTAACGGGGCGATTTCTCAGATCAAAGAAGATGGGACACTGGATCAGATCGTTAAGAATTACATTGGTGACGAAACCAAAGGAAAGTTCCAATATGAGCCGGATAAGGATCTGGGGCGTGCCAATGGAACCCTGACTATGGCGACCAATGCCGCCTTTGAACCCTATGAGTTTATGCAGAACGGAGAAATCACAGGCATCGATGTGGATATGGCGTGGGCGGTCTGCGACATTCTTGATATGGAACTGAAGATTGAAAACATTGAGTTCGATGCCATTATCAATGCAGTACAGTCTGGAAAGGCAGATGTGGGTATCGCGGGAATGACCGTGACGGAGGATCGGTTAAAGAGCATAGATTTTACCCAGTCTTATACCACGGCTACCCAGGTGATTATACTGAGGTCGGAGAGCAATTCTCAGGCGGCGGATTTCTTAGAAAAGCTGAACAACAATTTTGTCAAAGAAAACCGCTGGAAATACATAACCCAGGGACTTCGTACAACGCTCTGCATCAGTTTCTTTGCCGTTTTGATCGGTATCGTCCTTGGATTTCTTATCGCCATCCTTCGCAGCACCTGTGACAAGACCGGAAAGGCAAAACTGCTAAACTTGATTCTCAGGGCATATCTGACGGTGATCCGGGGGACGCCGGCAATGATACAGCTTTTGATCATATATTACGTGATATTTGCCTCATCGGATATCAATAAAGTTGTGGTGGCAGTGATCGCTTTCGGTGTAAATTCATCTGCCTATATCGCGGAGATCGTGCGATCGGGAATTATGTCCATCGATGAGGGACAGCTGGAGGCAGGACGGAGCCTGGGCTTTACTTACGCCCAGTCCATGTGGTATTTTATTCTGCCCCAGGCGTTTAAGAATGTACTGCCGCCCCTTGCCAATGAATTTATTGTGCTGATCAAGGAGACATCCATTTCCGGTTACATTGGAATTGTGGATCTCACCAGGGGCGGTGATTATATCCGCAGCCGGACTTATGAGGCATTTCTGCCACTGATCGCAGTGGCACTGGTATATCTTATTATCGTCATGATATTGACATGGCTGGTAGGGAGAATGGAGAGGAGGCTGAAGAGAAATGAGCGCTGAGATACAGGAAATGATAAAGGTCAACAATCTCAAAAAAGAGTTTAAGGAAAATAAAGTACTTCAGGGGATCACGACAGAGATCCGCCGGGGAGAAGTAGTGGTCATCATAGGTCCCTCTGGATGCGGCAAATCCACGTTTCTGCGCTGCCTGAATCTTCTGGAGCAGCCGACGGAAGGAGAGGTCGTTCTGGCTGGGACGGAGCTGACAGCCTCTGGGACTGATATCAATAAGGAACGTCAGAAAATGATGATGGTATTCCAGCATTTTAATCTGTTTCCGCACATGACCATTCTCGATAATATCTCTATCGGGCCGATCCGGCTTTTGAAAAAGAGTCCAGAAGAGGCGAAAAAGAAAGCGGAGGAATTGCTGCGTCGGACGGGACTGCTGGATAAGGCAGAAGCTTATCCCAACCAGCTTTCCGGCGGACAGAAGCAGAGGGTGGCGATCTGCCGGGCACTGGCGATGGATCCGGAGGTGATCCTGTTTGACGAGCCTACTTCTGCGCTGGATCCGGAGATGGTGGGAGAGGTTCTGGATGTGATGAAAGAACTTGCCACCAGTGGAATTACGATGATCTGCGTAACCCATGAAATGGGGTTTGCCAGAGAAGTAGCCAGCCGTGTGCTGTTTATGGATGGCGGCGTCATCGCAGAGGACGGAACGCCGGAGGAAGTGTTTGACCATCCGAAGAATGAGCGGCTGAAAGAATTTTTGTCTAAAATACTGTAATCAGGGGACGTGTATGCGCTATTATATATCCGATCTGCATTTTTTTCATGAAAATCTAAACCAACGCCTGGATTTCCGGGGATTTGAGACAGCAGACGCCATGAATGAATATATTGTGGAACGGTGGAACCGGAAAGTAGGAGATGGGGATGAGGTGGTTATCCTGGGAGACGTGTCAGCGGGAAGTGCAGAGCAGACCAATGACATATTGAAGTGCCTGAAGGGGCATCTTATGCTTATCGAGGGAAATCATGACCATTTTCTGCGCCACCGTAAATTTGACCAGAGCCTGTTTGAGTGGGTAAAACCCTATGAGGAGTTGCGGGATAACAAGCGCAAGGTGGTGCTCTGCCACTACCCCGTGTTCTGTTACAATGGCCAGTACCGGTTGGACGATGAGGGAAGGCCAAGGACCTATATGCTCTATGGTCATGTCCATAATTCCCAGGATGAGGTTCTGGTCAATGATTTTATCCAGCAGACGGCTGCCACCAGGGTAAGATCCAGATATGTGGATAAGCCGGAACCAATCCCCTGCAACATGATAAATTGTTTTTGTATGTTCTCAGATTATACGCCCCTTACCCTGGATGAGTGGATCGAAGTGGACGCAGAGCGGCGGAGACAGATGGAGTTACCGAAAAATCATTGATAAGTCGAACTTGCGTCTGGGATCAAAGTTGTGCTATACTATGTAAGGCTGTAAAAAATAATAGGAAAGGAGGGGGAATATGTTTGGAAAGCGTAAGTTGACCGAAGCGGTTGCTTTTGTGGACTATGAGCACTGGTTTTATGGATATATGAATCAATTTCAGATGAAGCCCAATGTAGAGCAATGGATTGAAGAGTTAAAACAGGATTTTAAGATAAAGAATTTATATATCTTTGGAGATTTTTCAGAACCCAATATTGAACATGAGATGAACCGCCTGAAAAAAATTACTTCAGGAATTGTCCATACGGCCAGTGAAAAACTGGGTATTGATAAAGATTTCACAGATGTGATTATTCTGGATTATATTTATCGTTATGCATCGAAGAAAAAGAGCCCGGAGGTTTATATTTTATTTACAGGGGATGCGCATTTTACAAAAGCTGCGGAATATCTGAAAGAGCTCGGTAAGCGTGTGATCATTTATGGAGTTAAATCAGCTTTTAGTAATCAGCTAAAATCTGTATCTACAAGTTATGTGGAAATGCCAAGGCAGTCCCAGGAAAAAAATCATTATTATGATCTGATATTTGTCAGTCTCAACAGGCTGCGGTCCAGACCGCGGACATTAGTTACCTACTGGAAGACAGTAAACAATGTGGCAGAGTATAATAAAGTACCGAAAGAACGGGTACAGAGGGCTCTGGATAACCTTATGCGTCAGAAATACATTACAGAGAGCCGAAAGACAGGTTACCGTGGAAAAAAGATAGATGTTCTGACAGTAGATTGGGACCGGGTGGAAAAAGACGGTATTTGGAATGGATAAATAAAAATTTTGTAAGATGCCCGTATTCGTAAAAATACGGAATAGGGCATCTTTTCGCGGTTTCAGACGAGTTTGGCGCTGCTGTGCTAATGCCATGTGCAGCTTTCCCGCACAATTAACCGGCTGGGAAGTTCTATACGGATATTTTCATCCCGGGTTTCGTTTTTCCGATCCACAAGTAGAGTTACGGCGAGATGCGCCATTTCTTTTTTGGGGATATCTATGGTAGTGAGCAGCGGCGTCGTCTTTTGTGAATCATTTATATTGTCAATGGAGATAATAGAGGGCAGATACCCTCTTTTTTTAATCTTTTTTATAGCTTCCAGTACACCCAGTGCGGTACAGTCATTGGCACAGAACAAGGCGCTGGGCAGATGCGAAGAGCGGAGAATGGCCTCCATAATGCGTTCTCCTTCCTCCATCGTCTGGCTGCTGGGGTGGATATTGTCATAGTCGAGAGGAATCTTGTGGTTGAGCAGGGACTGATAGTAGCCAATATAGCGGGATTCAAAGGAGCAGTTCCCGATATATGCGATATCTCTGTGACCAAGGGAGATCAGATATTCCACTGCCTTTTCCGCTGCCACGACGCCGTCGCAGATGATTTCGTCATATTCAAAATTCGTAGGGTTCCGGTCTATGCCAATCAAAAAAGGATACCTTTTTTTTAGAAGAGGTACAAATTTAGAAGGACACCTGCCCAGAATGATAAGCCCGGTATCCTGTTTTGGAGTGATCAGAGCAGGAGAGTGGACAGATTTCTCAGAATGGATCTGAGAGGCGGAACGGAAGGGAATTCTGTCGGGGACAGAGGAAAGGGCAGATAACTGGGTTATATCAGTCAGGGTTTGAAGTTCGCCCAAGTGGCAGTTGTGCTCCAGTAGTTCTTTTTTGATATATTGAAATAATTCACGAAAGAAAGGATCCTGGTCCATGGTATCAAATCTCGTCAAAAATATATCCACAGTAAATTCACGTTTGTTTTCCTGGAGCCCAAGCCGCAGGTTTCTGGCTGCTGGATTCGGGAGATAATTCAATGACTCTGCGGTCTCCCAGATCTGTTCAAAGAGTTGGGGATCATGACAGGTGTGTCCCGGTTGATTTAATACTCGTGACACCGTGGATACAGAGGTCCCTGTTATTTCTGCAATTTTTTTTAAAGACATAGTTATGTAGGCCTCCTTTCTTAAAATGATTTGAAAACGTTTGCAAAAGAGCAATGATTTATATTGATACAAAAACATTTTATTAAATGAAAATAACATAAAACCAGGAAAAATTCAATAGAAAACGTTTGCAAAAGATAGAATTTTATTTCATTTGATTTTAATGTAAACTAATTGTAAACTTTTATTCATGGCGGTGTCGGCAGAGACAGGATACAGCGCCATCAAACAATGTAATTAGAACTAAATAACTACAGAAATGAGGTAAAGAGTATGAAAAATCTGAAAAAATGTTTAGCGCTTATGTTATGTCTGTTTTTGACTATGGGTCTGACAGGCTGCGGGGCAGGAGAGAAAAAGGCAGAAGAAATTCATATTGGATACTTTAATAATGTAACCCATGCCCAGGCGCTTTTGATGAAGTCGGAGAAGAGCCTGGAGAAGAGAATGGGAGAAGGGATGAAAGTGACCTGGACCGCATTTAATGCGGGACCGGCTGAGGTAGAAGCACTTTTTGCCGGTGACATTGATATCGGATATATCGGACCGGTACCAGCGGTCAGCGCCAATGTGAAGTCCAATGGCGATGTGGTCATTCTCTCATCCGCTACTAAGGGCGGTGCGGTGCTGATCAAGCGCAGCGACTCCGGTATAAACAGTGTGGCAGAGCTGGTGGGAAAAGTGGTGGCCATTCCTCAGATTGGAAACACCCAGCACCTGGATCTTTTGCGTCTGCTGCAGGAAAATGGCCTGAAGCCGGTGACAGAGGGCGGTGATGTAAATGTATCCGCTGTGGCAAATGCTGATGTGGCAAATATGATGGGACGGGGAGATATCGATGCTGCCCTGGTACCGGAGCCATGGGGATCTACCTTATTAGAAGGAGGCGCTGAACTGCTTCTGGATTATGATAAGATTTATATGGAGGGACAGTCGGATGTGGCTGTTGTCGTAGTGCGCAAGGAATTCCGTGAGAAAAACCCAGAACTGGTAGAGAAGTTTTTGGAAGAGCACAAAGCAGTTACGGATCAGATTAATAATGACAAAGAAAATTCTTTGAAAAAGATCAATGAAGAGCTGAAAGCTGCTACAGGAAAATCTCTGGCGGAATCCGTTATTTCCGGGGCATTCCAGAGAATCGGAGTGAGCACAGAACTGAACAAAGAGTCTGTTATGGGATATGCCCAGATCAGCAAGGAACAGGATTTTATCAAGGAAGTGCCAGAAGAAGATGCACTTTTTGCTAAATAAAAAATGGGGGATGTCGTATGTCGCTTGTATTAAAAGGTGTATGTAAACAGTTTGAAAACAGTGATAAAGCAACATTGAGCCAGATCGATCTTGAGATTCAAAAAGGCGAATTTGTATGCCTTGTGGGCACTTCTGGCTGTGGAAAAAGCACTCTTTTGAACCTCGTGGCAGGTCTGGAGCGTCCCACCGGGGGCAGCATCCAGCTGGATGGCAGGGAGGTGACAGGTCCCGGATCTGACCGTACCGTCATGTTTCAAGATCATGGTCTGTATCCATGGCTTACCGTCATGGAAAATGTGACATTTGGCATGAAACTGGCGGGTATACCTAAAGAAGAACGGGAGGAAAAGGCCGAGCATTATCTGGATATGGTTCATCTCACTGAATACCGGGATTATCCCATCCATCAGATATCCGGAGGAATGAGACAGAGAACTGCCCTTGCCAGGGCACTGACGATGGACTCTGATGTCCTGCTGATGGATGAACCTTTTTCTGCACTGGATAAGCAGACATCCAACCGCCTGCGGGAGGAACTGCAGAAGATCTGGATGGAGACAAGGAAAACCATATTGTTTATTACACACAGTGTGGAAGAAGCCGTTTATCTGGCGGACAGAGTCGTGGTGCTTTCTGCAGCCAAAGGGGGCATCGCCGAGATTGTAGAAGTGGACATAGAGAGACCGCGTCATGTGTACTCTCAGGAATTTGTAGAACTTCGGCACAAAATTCTGGATGAAGTGAGAGGGGAGGCTGTCTGATGGGAACCGTTATATTTTTTATTATACTTGTTTTGTTGTGGCAGGGGGGATTCTGGCTTACGGTGGATGTATTGGAGATCTTCAAAAGCTATTCGATGCCTTCTCCGATGGGAGTGGCAGAACGGTTTGTGGAGCTCTGCAGCGATGGAACATTGATGAAAGCCACCACAAATTCCCTTTTAAGGGGCATAGCTGGCTTTGCTGTGGCGGTTGTCATCGGGGTGATTCTCGGACTTCTGATCCATCAGATTCCCTATCTGCAGAAACATTTGAAACCGCTGGTGCTGGGAGTTCAGACACTGCCCAGTGTGTGCTGGGTGCCCTTTTCCATCTTATGGTTCGGGATTTCCACCCAGGCGATCCTGTTTGTCGTAGTGATGGGGGCGGCCTTTAGTGTGGCAATCTCTGTAGACAATGCGATAAAAAATGTGCCTCCTATTTACCGCCTTGCAGCACTGACCATGGGGGCGGATAAGAAGCAGTTGTATCTGCATGTGATCCTCCCTGCCAGTCTTCCGGAGCTGATCACCGGGCTCAAACAGGGATGGTCCTTCGCCTGGCGGGCCCTGATGGCAGGAGAGGTAATGACTACTTCCATTGGGCTGGGGCAGACCCTGATCACGGGAAGGGATCTGGCGGATATTAACCAGGTTATGCTGGTTATGGTAATTATTGTATTGGTGGGAGTTATTATCGAAAAAAGCATATTTTCTGCGATAGAGCGGCGAATTATGAAAAAGCGCGGACTTGCAATCTGACACATTTTATAGTATAATAGAGAGATAAAAAGTAGCTTATTATAATGAGGTGTGTTGGATGGACAGTAAAGAAAGCGGCAGAAAAGTATTAGTGACATGCCCGATCTGTGGATATCGCGAAGAGATGGATGATTTTAGTAATGATGACGAGGTGTGTGCTCATTGTGGAAGAAGTACATACACCTTTCGCACAGTGAACAGTATACGGAATGTATTTGTTGGCGAATTGAACAAAAAGAATGAATAGAAAAAAGTCTTCTGTTTGATACTAAGAAAAAAACAGGAGGCTTTTATTATGGAACATAAATTCAGAATCAAATCTGTGCGGGCAAGAGAAATTCTGGATTCCCGGGGGAATCCGACGGTGGAGGTAGAAGTGGGACTATGCGGTGGAGCGACAGGAAGAGGGGCAGTTCCCTCCGGGGCTTCTACGGGCGCCTTCGAGGCCATCGAACTGAGAGACAAAGAACTTCCCCGTTATGGTGGCATGGGAGTGAAAAAGGCAGTGGATCATGTGAATGACAACATCGCCTATCTGCTGGATGGCAGGAATGCCCTGAATCAGGTGGAGATTGACCAGCTGATGATCCGGGAAGACGGGACAAAGAACAAAGGGAGATTTGGCGCGAATGCGATCCTGGGTGTGTCGATTGCTGTGGCAAAAGCTGCAGCCAGTCAGGTAGGCCTGCCTCTTTATCAGTATCTTGGAGGACCGGATGGCAGAATTCTTCCGGTGCCGATGATGAATATTATAAATGGGGGAAAACATGCAGATTCCAGCCTGAATATCCAGGAATTTATGATTATGCCGGTGGGGGCAAAATCTTTCCACGGATGTCTGGAATGGTGCTGTAACGTCTACCGGGAGTTAAAGAATCTTCTCAAAAAGGAAGGCCACATAACCAGTGTGGGTGATGAGGGTGGATTTGCTCCGAAACTGCGCAATGACGAAGAAGCTCTGCAGTATATCGTGAAGGCTGTCGAACTGGCTGGATACCGTCCCGGTGAGGATTTCCGCATTGCCATTGACGGGGCATGTACAGAGATGTATGATGAAGCTGTCAAACAGGGAAAGACAGGACAATATTTATTCTGGAAAAATGGAGAGCTGCGTTCCGCAGAGGATATGGTCTCTTATTGGGAGGAGCTCTGCAATAAATATCCCATCTTCTCGATTGAGGATGGTCTGGCAGAAGAGGACTGGCAGGGCTGGAAACTTCTGACAGACAGGCTGGGGAAACGGGTACAGCTGGTGGGGGATGACTTATTTGTCACCAACACCGAGCGTATCGCCAAAGGTGCGGATCTCAGAGTGTCCAATGCAGTACTGATCAAACCGAATCAGATCGGCAGTGTGACGGAGACGCTGGAGGCGATCCGCATGACGAAGAACAACCAGTGGAATGCGATTGTCAGCCACCGCTCCGGTGAGACAGAGGATACCACCATATCCGATATTGCGGTGGGGCTCAATGCCGGCCAGATCAAGACAGGGGCGCCGACCCGCACCGACCGTGTGTGCAAGTACAACCAGCTGCTGCGCATTGAAGAACAGCTGGGAGAATCTGCCGCCTTCATGAAGCTGGTATAACAGATCCCCAATAACAGCCCGGCGACGCTTCCGGCAAAATAAAAAACATCCTTTTACCCCACATGTGATGAGCGGGATAAAAGGATGTTTTATTGATAGTCGTCAGGATCCGTCTGAAGAATCACAGGTTTATCAAGCTTATATTGATAATATTTTATGATATTGCCACATGTGATGAGCGGGATAAAAGGATGTTTTATTGATAGTCGTCAGGATCCGTCTGAAGAATCACAGGTTTATCAAGCTTATATTGATAATATTTTATGATATTGCCACTTACCATACGGAGAGGTGTCCAATTACAGAGGTCATAATCTCTCACATAAGGGAGATTGTCATAAAATACAGAAGCTGCCTCGTATTTACGGTCAAAGGTCATGAGCATTTTTTTAAACAGCTCTTCATTGTTCAATCTCTCCACTTCCTTTCTTAACTCTATAGATCTATTATACAAGAAAAATGTCAGAACCGCAATATAATTTTACTATAAGAACTATATTATTCACCCAGCTCATAAATGCAGAATTTTTCTCTGCGGTCCCCCTCAAACAGATCCGGGACAGCAATTTCTTTTACCAGCCGGAACCCGGTATGCCGCTCAATGTAGAAAATGGTGTTGTCTTCGGGGTAATAGAGGATAAGGGTGATCTTTCGCGGTTTGTTCTCATAAGAATCTCCGATATTTGTCAGAACCTTTCGGAAGATGTCTGTAGAAAATGGGTTAAAACAGTAGACGAAGTTAACCTCATCTGGTATAACAAAATCCTCTGCCTTCCCGAGAAGGAAAGTCAGACGTTCCCTGTGAATTCCCCGGTACTGCCTCAGATTATGGAGTGCTTCCCTGTGGAATGTCCCGGACAGTTCGATGCCGATAGCGCTGTTGTGAAAACGGTGGTTCGTGTAAAAACTCAGGCGGCCAAGGCCGCTGCCATAATCCAGCAAAGTATCCTGGTCTGTCAGGGGAATGGCTTCAAACAAGGTATGCAGTACGCGGTAAGAAGTGGGTTCGTAGCGGTGGCAGTGAAAGGTGTCCCTGCCGTCGGTCTGAACCTCCTCTGTGTGTATGTGCAGAAATTGGTCTATTTTCCTTGCCAGTGCTTCATCGCTCAAGGTCTCAGAATTCATAATCTGTTCTGTCAGGGCATCCATGGGGTCTGTTCCCTTCTGTTACCGGTGTCAATGTACCAGTATATTTTTGATTCCATCGTTAATAGATCATGGAGAAAATGCTGGCGCCAAGTACGGTCAGAAGCCCGGCTGTCACGATGGCGAGACTGCTCATGGCGCCTTCGATCTCACCCAGTTCCATTGCCTTGCTGGTGCCGATGGCATGGGCGGCGGTGCCCAGTGCCAGTCCTCTGGCGATCTTATTTTCAATGCGGAAAAGTTTGAGAATCCATTCTCCCATAACATTTCCAAGAACTCCGGTGACCACAATAACTGCCACTGTGATATTTACAATTCCTTCTAGTTCTTCGCTTACTCCCATACCGATAGCGGTAGTGATGGACTTAGGTAGAAGGGTGACATACATGGAGTGGGAGAGGCGGAACAGAATAGCCAGCACCAGGACGCCTGCCAGGCTGGTCAGCGTACCCGCCAGCACTGACAGGGTAATGGCGGTACGATACTTTTTTAACAGATGGATCTGTTTGTAAAGAGGAACGGCAAGACAGACTGTAGCCGGTGTGAGGAGATAGCTGAGATATTTTCCCCCGGCATTATATGTGCTGTAGTCTACACGGAACAAAAGAAGGATGGCGATCACAAAAAGAATGGACACCAGCAGCGGGTTCATGATGGCGAGGCCAGTCTTCTTTTTTAAAAAGATCCCCAGCTCGTAGCCGCCCAGACTTATCAGGACGCCAAAGAAAAGTGAGCTTATTAGAAAGTCATTCATTGTGCCACCTCTTTGTCGTCTCTGCCTTTCTTACGTTCCATGACAAACTGGGCGGTGATTCCGGTGATGCCCATGACGAGGACTGTAGTGAGGATCGTGATCACGATGATGGCGGCCAGGTTCGGACGCAGCGCTTCGATGCTGGTCAAAAGACCAACACCCGCCGGAATGAACATGACCGGCATGATGTCGATAAGAAAAACGGCGGTATCATCTATCTGATCCACCTTCAGGATACCGGTGAGAAGCGCTGTGAGCATCAGCATCAGGCCATAGATGCTGGTGGGTATGGGAAGGGGAATCAGATATTTAAGAAGCTCACCCAAAAAACAAAATAGTAGTATGATCAAAAATTGCCGGATGTATTTCATATAAGCCTCGATTCTTTATAAGATCTATAATGTTATTATTTCCTGTCTTTTAAATTATGATACAGAGACCGTCGAGCTGCCTATGATCAGGCTGGAATTCTGTCCGCCAAACCCGAAGGCATTGGTCATGGCATAGCGGACTTCCCGTTTTACTGCTTTATTAGGGACATAGTTCAGATCGCACTCATCATCCGGTGTATTCAGATTCAGTGTTGGTGGGATCACTCCCTCCTGAACTGCTTTGATGCAGGCGATGGTCTCCGTGACGCCGCCGGCGCCCATCATATGTCCAGTAGCTCCCTTGGTAGAAGTCACAGCCATTTGATAGGCATGATCTCCAAACAGGGATTTGATGGCGTTGGTCTCAATGGTATCTCCCATCGGAGTGGAGGTGCCGTGGGTATTGATATAATCTATGTCCTCTGGGGACAGTCCTGCTTTTTGAATCGCATTATTCATGCAGGCGATGGCACCGATTCCTTGTGGATGGGGAGCTGTCACATGATATCCGTCGGTACAGTTAGCAAAGCCCATCAGTTCCGCGTGGATCTTTGCGCCTCTTGCCAGCGCATGGGCTTCTGTCTCCAGCAGAAGAGCTCCGCCACCCTCACCAAAGACAAAACCGTCTCTGGTCTTATCAAATGGACGGCTGGCAGTCAGGGGATTGTCGTTGTTCGTGCTGAGAGCATGGGCTGAGGCAAGACCTGCCACCACCACCGGGCAAAGACTTGCCTCAGCACCCACCACAAGGATGGCATCGGCTTCTCCCGCAAGAAGCAGCATAGCCGCTGTGGAAATGGCATCGGCTCCGGAGGAACATGCAGTGCTGACTGTGAGGCTCGGTCCACGGTAGCCTTTTGCGATGGCGATCTGCGCTGCGGCAATGTTGCCGATAAATTTGGGTACAAAACGGGGACTAACTTTTTTATGTTCCCCGGTGCTCAGTCCGTCCTGGGTTTCTGCGATGATAGACACACCTGCCATGGCAGTTCCCACAACGACACCCATGCGGTCAGCGGGAATCGTGTCCTCCGTTATACCGCCGTCTGCCAGTGCTTCTTCACCGGCGGCATAACCGTACTGCATAAACAGATCCATTTCGCGGCTCTGTTTTTTCGTCATAAACTCATCTGGATTAAAATCCTTTACCTGGGCGGCGATCTTAACTGGTGATGCTTCCGGGTCAAAGCGGGTAATCCGCCCGACGCCGCATTTGCCGGCGATCAGGTTATTCCAATAAGTTTCTACTCCAATACCGATGGGGGTTACTGCCCCCATACCGGTAATTACTAATCTTTCTTTCATTTATGTATACCTCCATTTGGCTAATATTGTATCAAAATAAGAAAAGGCGGTCAAGACGTCCCTGGGGACGTTTGGACAGTTGGCATTGATTTTTTAACGGAAAACACGTATAATGGTAAAAGATGTATAAATATAAGTTTGGAAGGAAAAAGACCAATGATAGAAAAAAAGATTCAAAGCTGGTTTACAATAACGGAGAAAAAGAAAGTGATTACCAAAGATCTGTCTATAATGGCAATTGTGATCAGTGCTGTAGTGCTAATTGTGTATATGTTCAATGATATTTATCCTTTTGGTGATGGGACCATTGCCCGCGGTGATATGGTTCAGCAGACGATCCCTGCTGGGATGTACTATGTCTGGGATATCCTGCATGGACAAGCGAGTCCGTTTTTTACATGGAATTCTGCATTTGGTATGAATATATCAGGAGCGTCTTCTCTGGGAGCGCTGCTGAGCCCTCTGAATTTGTTTTTATATTTTTCTACAAGGGACAATTTGGCAAATTTTGCGAATATTCTTATGATACTAAAGATGATTGCCATTGCTTTCTCTATGTATTTTTATCTGCGAAAGTATGAGGTGAAAAATATCGTGCACATAGCAGGGGGTGTTTTGTATGCTTTTGGCGCGGCCACTCTGATTCATTTCCAGATTATGCTTGTGATGGACATCGCATTTTTGCTTCCCCTGCTCATGATCGGGCTGGATCGCATTTTTGCCAAAAAGGGGTGCAAATTTTTTATCGTTTTCTTTGCCCTGTGTATGATGGTGAATGTCTACACAGGCTGTATCACATTGGTTTTTCTATTCTTGTCAAGCGCTCTGAGAACCTTTTGGGATACGGAGGAAAAGGCGGAGAAAAGAAGATGCGCCCTGTGGCTTGGCGGGTCTGTGGGTGCAGCTATTTTGATCAGCGCCTTTGTTAGTATTCCGGCGCTGCTCTGTGTGGCGGATACGCCGAGGAGTGGAGAGGGAGGCTTTTTAAATGTATACAGGGCAGCGATTGAGAACCGATGGAGTCTTTATGAATGGAAGATAGTAGAGACCATGCTGGTAAATACAGCTCTGCCTTTCGCCTGTATACTGTATTTCCTGATACATGGAAAAGGATTGGTCTCCGAGAAATTTAGAAAATATAAGAGCCATATATGTATGATCGGTCTTTTATTCCTCTCTGTGGTCGTTGCCGGGGTGGAATCACTGTGGCATGGAGGGAGTCGTGCCAGCTGGCCACTGCGGTTTGTGTATATTATTTCCTTTGTTTTGATTGATTTTGCAGTTTTACTCTATCAGGAAAATAAGGAGAGTATAGAAACTGCCGGTAATTGGTTTAAGAAGAAAATATGGGTCGCAATTGGCGTAGCTGCCCTGCTTTTTTCTGGATGGCTGTTCTATGGAATATACCATGCCTACTGTGAGCAGTCTTCTTATTCGGCATTGGGAGATGGCTTCCTCTGTATTCTTATAGAATTGATTTTTGCGGCGGTCTACTGGTGCCTGCTAAAATCCAGGGCGAAGGGGGTTATACTGGTATTATTATGTGTGGAGATTACCTGTGCTTCGGTTATCAGTTTTGCCCCGAACAAAGATAATGTATCGGTGTTTTCTGCTGACTATCTGGAAGCGGCGAATGATGTTGCCACGGGGATGGAGACGGAGATCAAAGATTTTGAAAGAATAAAGAATACAGATTATAAGGTGGATCACATAGAATATTCGCTGGTGCTCGGTAAAGAGGCTATTTCAAATTACTGGCATGTGATCAATCCATCTGTCCAGCCCAAATTTGCAGCACTTGGCTATTCCATCAACTGGACCCAGCTGCTGGATACGGGGGGTACAGTTTTTTCCGATACTCTTTTTAATATAAAATATTTTTTGAGCCAGAATGATATGACCAAGGAATTATATGATTTTTGTGAGGTCATAGATGAGAGCGGAGATGTCATACAATTATATCAGAACAAGTTTGAACTTCCTTTTGCAATCAATACAGATACTTCTTCTCTCACACCTAAGACCGAGAAGTTCGAGACCCAAAATACTCTGTTTGCGGCTGTTACCGGAAGCCAGGAGAAGCTGATCCAGGATGTGTCCAGTCAGATTCATAATAATTACTGTGAGATGCAGATAGGGAATGAGAAAAAAATTCTGTATTTTTATGGGACGAACACAAGCGATAATCCAGTGGAGATTACAGTCAACGGAGATCCGGTGCGGATTCCGGCGTCCTCTTCCACACAGAATCAGCAGTACCCTGCGGATTTTGGAAATGGTTTCATTTGTCTGGGTGTGTTTCAGAATGAAGCCGTGCAGGTTCAGTTTAGCGGCGGAGTGAATACATCGGATCTTCATCTTGGAATGTTGGACTATGCTGCTTTTGCAAACGGAATTGAGAAAGTGAAAAAGGAAAATCCCAAGATTGTGTCTTTGGAACAGAGCAAGTCTGGTGTGGACATTGAACTGGAAGGTGTGACCAAATCCAATCTTTTTCTTCCTATTTCTTATGATGAGGGCTGGGAGTGTAAAGTAAATGGGGAAAAGGTATCGGATATCCAGAACCTGGATGGAATGCTGTCAATCCCTGTTGTCCAGGGCAAGAACGATATCAAACTGAGATATACTGCGCCAGGGCAGAAAGTGGGAGCCGCTTTATCGGTCATCGGGTTGTTAGCGCTGGCGGCGTTGGTGTTTGCCAGAAAGAAAATGGTCATTCCTGAAAGGGTGGCAGACCTTGCCGGTTATGCGGCATATACAGTGTTTGTCGGGGCGTTTATCCTCTTTATCATCGCATTATTTGTGATCCCGACGCTATTCTATCTCAGAGCTGTTTTTATTGGTACAGAATAAATGATAACAGCCCTAAAAACACTTATGGATTGCTGAATATTTTATTTTCCCCCTGCATACAATGAATCAACGAGTATTCAGGGGGTAGTTTTTTGAAATCATATATCGAACAGCGCGCTATTGAGATCGGAAACTATATAGTGGAAAATGGCGCCACGGTGCGGCAGACTGCGAAAAAGTTTGGGGTGTCCAAAAGCACGGTACATAAGGATGTCACAGAACGGATGATGCAGATCAATCCCGCGCTTGCTTCTCAGGCGAGAAAGATACTTGATATCAACAAGTCGGAACGGCACATCCGGGGAGGGATGGCGACAAAGGAAAAATACCATCAGTTACATGAACATCAGGCGAATACCGCGATCTGAAACAGTACCGGGCAGGTAGTGAAAAAGGAAGGTCTGTGAAGGGAGTGCCCTGCACAAGCCTTCTTTTTATCCTATAGGAAAGTTCTCGAAATGCGGAGCGAAGAATCACTTGTAATTCTTCAGAGGTGCGCGTTTTTCGGCCGCACCTTTTTTATGGGATAGCAGATTTCCGTCAGCAGTTTACAGCTTTTGGTGAATAAAGGAATTGAGTTCGTGATTTCCTTTCTTGTTTTTTGTCGAAAAAAGTGCTATGATAGAATTTATCAATATATAAAAAAATTTAAGAAAATTATAAAGGAGGGGGATTTACTTGGGAAATTCAACCTTTAGAGGGGGAACACATCCATATGAGGGAAAAGAGCTCAGTATGGATCTTCCGATTAAAAGCATGCTGCCTAAGGACGAACTCGTTTTTCCAATGAGCCAGCATATCGGAGCCCCTGCAACACCTACGGTATCTGTTGGAGATACGGTGAAGATGGGACAGGTGATCGGTGAGGCAGGCGGATTTATCTCCGCCAATATCGTGAGCTCTGTATCCGGAAAAGTTACTAAGATCGAACCGAGACTGACTGTGTCCGGCGCAAAGACAACCTGTGTCGTCATTGAAAACGATGGCGAGTATCAGGGGATCGATGGATTGGGAAAGGACAGGGATTATACTGCTCTTTCCAAAGAGGAGATCCGTCAGATTATCAAAGAAGCCGGTATTGTCGGAATGGGAGGCGCCGGCTTCCCTACCAATGTCAAGGTGACCCCGAAGAATGAGGATGAGATCGAATATGTGATTATCAACGGAGCAGAGTGCGAACCGTATCTGACTTCTGACTACCGGCTGATGCTGGAAAAGCCAGAGCAGCTTATCACAGGACTTAAGGTGCTTCTAAGGCTGTTTGACCATGCACAGGGAATCATAGCCATTGAGGACAATAAACCTGAGGCGGTTGCCAAGCTGGAATATCTGACTCAGGATGAAGACCAGATCACAGTAAAAGCTCTGAAGACCAAATATCCACAGGGAGCAGAACGACAGGTGATCTATGTAACCACAGGAAGAAAGATCTATTCCAAAATGCTTCCAGCGGATGCGGGATGTGTTGTAGATAATGTGCAGACCGTACTGGCTGTTTATGACGCCGTTTGTAAATGTACGCCGTCTATGAGCCGTGTCATGACATTGACAGGAGACGCTATGGCGGAGCCCCAGAACTATGAGGTGAAGTTTGGAATGAGTCATGCTGAGCTTCTGGAAGAGGCTGGGGGACTGGTGGAAGCCGGGGCAGAAAAGATTATTTCCGGTGGTCCGATGATGGGAATGGCGATGTACGACCTGAATGTCCCGATTACCAAGACTAGTTCTTCGATCCTTGCCATGTCAAAGGATGAGGTGGCGGCATGTGAGCCGACGAATTGCATCCGCTGCGGACGCTGTGCCACGGTTTGTCCAAGTCATCTGGTGCCGCAGAAAATGGCAGAGGCAGCAGAGCGGTCAGATCTGGCTTTGTTTGAGAAATTAAATGGTATGGAGTGTTATGAATGTGGAACCTGTACTTATGTGTGCCCGGCAAAGAGGAGACTCACTCAGGCATTTAAGCAGGCGAGACGGGCTGTTATGGATAATGCCCGTAAAAATAAATAGTCTGCGGAGAATGGAGGTAAAGAATGGATAAGTTATTGAATGTATCATCATCTCCTCATGTCCGTGATAAATCTTCAACAAAATCAATCATGAGAGATGTTGTGATTGCTCTTGTACCGGCGACACTGGTAGGTGTTGCCAACTTTGGTGTGAGAGCGGTACTTGTAATATTGACAACCTGTGTAAGTGCAATACTTGCAGAATACATATGGCAGAGATGTATGAAGCAGCAGGTTACTACCAGTGATTTCAGCGCCCTGCTCACAGGTCTGTTGCTGGCGCTGAATCTGCCGGCAACCCTGCCGCTCTGGATGTGTGTTCTGGGAGGCGTGTTTGCCATTATTATCGTAAAACAGCTGTTTGGCGGTCTGGGACAGAACTTTATGAACCCGGCGCTGGGGGCGAGATGTTTTCTGATGCTTTCCTTCAGCAGTGCTATGACAAACAGTTTTGCCATCCCGAAAGGAAATGCAGTCTGGGGTGGATATCAGGCGACACTGGATGCTGCTTCCAGCGCCACACCGCTGATGCAGGTAAAAGAAGCAGCTGGCGGCGCTGACGTGGCGGCAAGTCTCAAGGATATGTTTATCGGTACGACCTGGGGAACCATTGGTGAGACCTCTGTACTTGCCCTTTTGATCGGCGGTATTTACCTGATCGTAAAGAAGATCATCGACTGGAAGATTCCGGTGATCTATATTGGAACCTTTGTAGTATTTAACTTTATCTATGTATGTGTGGCAAAAGATGCTTACATGCCTGTATTCTATGAGGTATGCGGCGGTGGTCTCATGCTGGGTGCATTCTTTATGGCGACGGATTATGTGACCAGCCCGATCACCGATAAAGGAAAGATCATATATGCCGTTCTTCTGGGACTTCTGACCGGATTGTTCCGTTTCTT
>JAAVZE010000139.1 GCA_022791495.1 Eubacterium sp. | reverse complement strand
CGGATCAATCACCCGGTACAGGTTCAGGCTGTCCTTGGAGTAGTCGTTAAAGGGCGAAGCCACCCTCATCTGGGAAGCACTCAGCCCCGCCATATAATACAGATCATAGAGATGGTTATAATCATAATTAAATACATAATTGGCATGCCAGACATCGCTGGTAGACCAGTCGTAAATCGGTGAAGCACACCATACATCCTTAAACTGCCTGCTGATCCAGCACTCGTCCTGATACCCGTATTTTTTATTTAGAAAACCACTGTACCTCTGCATGGACTCATCCGCACGCATGCCCAGCAGACACACTGTTTTCTTCCCTTCGTGGGACATACTGTACCACCTGCCAAACTGCTTTGCCAGATCCTCCTGGTGCATCCGGTACTTATAAGTAGTCACCGGGTTATTTTTCAGATTTATCACATAATCGTGCTTTGGCATCGGGCGCACCCATGCCTCCTGCTTCTTATCATCCCAGGGATACCAGAACATTTCATAACTGCTCAGGGCAGTCCGCGTCGCCATAGGAAGACATACCCAGTACGGCTCCACATCTTTTTCAATGCGCTTAAAGGTCCGCTCAATATATTCTGTCGTCACCGTGTACTGGGCTTCAAAATCCTGATGGAACACGCCAATCCTTTTATCCGGTGCATATTTCTTCTGATAATCCAGCACAAGATTTAAAAGAAGCCCGCTGTCTTTTCCACCTGAAAATGAAACATATATATTGTCAAATTCATCAAAAATAAACTTTAACCGCTCCTGCAAAGCGTCAAATACATTTTTTCCAACATAAGAACGTATCATATTTATGCCCCCATCTTACAATATTTGGTTTTCAACTCAACATTGTGAATTTACTGCTGGCGCAGGCCAAAGCAGGGTTCAGGTTCACGCCGTCTTCCATGTCACTTTATGGTAAATATACCACAATATGGTAATTTTTTCAACCAGCTCCTTGAAACCGGCTAAAAGAAAACCTTACTGTAAAATATGAGACTTGCCTCATAATTTAGAATTTTTTATATGCAAAAAGAAGAGTACGGATCTGTACTCTTCTTTTGTTAAAATTAATATCCCCAAGTCCTTTTTTATAACTAGTTTATTGGCACTGGCAACTCGCTAAAATCCCTGATACAATACATTAAGGTTCCTGCATTTCCTTCATGTATTTTCGGAACCGTTTGGGAAGCATCTGCATTTGAAGCCTGGGATTGATCCTCTCCTTGATGGCGATGGTGTCCACAAATCGCTTCCACAGTTTCTGCCACAATTCTTCACTGGCTGAGATACTTAACTCCAATGCTTCTAAGTCCACGTCCGACATCTCTGCCAGGGAGCACCCCTTTCCACTCTCGTGGATGAGCACCATCCGATGAACCGTATCGGCGATCACCCAGTTTTCTCCAGAAAAGCGATCGGCAAAATGCTCGGCCATATAAGGAAGGACAGCATTCTTGGGATTGATCTTGCCAAACAAAACTCCGTTTTCCAATTCCTCAAACCGGAGAAACTGGAGTTCATGCTGTATCTCATTGAGAATATGGCGCTCCAGCTCCATCAGATACTGGACCTCCGGCCGGGTTAAGTGATCCATTACCTTCTCTCCCATGTGCAGTGCCAGGATAATCCCGCGGTAAATCCCATCCGCCTTTCCTGGATCATAAGAGACAGAACATTTTTTTAACCATTCATAGACCGGGACAGATACCTTACTGCGCAGGGTACGCGCCACCTTCTCTGCCCGTTCATAGTCGGTCTCCACCGGAATATATCTGGCAAACAGTTCCTGATGGTACATCTTTTCGCTGATCTGAATGCGGTTAGAAGCGTGAGGATGGCGTTCCTTATAAGCCTGGTACACCGCGGTAAATATCCCATCCAGGGAATCATCGCAAAGATAGATCCATGTCTCATCCATATCTCCCCACCTCCTGTGTTCCCGGGGTTGTCACAGTACCAGGATACAGATCCAGAAGTGACATCTGTTCAAACCGGTTTTCCCCAGTGACAGATGCCGGAAGCCTCTCTCTAAGTCCCAGCAGATTAGTCAAGATAAAACCCTCGTTCATGCGCAGGGGAACCATCGTCTTCCCGCTACAGGTGATAAAATACATCGCCCGTTTTAATACCACTCCAAACTTTTTCAACGCCTGGTAATCCAGACTTCCAAGCCGTCTAGACGCCATAATACGCCTGGCTGATTTGACACCCACTCCCGGTATACGAAGCAGCGTATGGTAATCCGCTGTCTGTACCTCCACCGGAAAAAACTCCAAATGATTCAGCGCCCAGTTGCATTTCGGGTCCAGATGAACATTTAAAAAAGGATTTTCTGCTGAAATAATCTCTTCTGCCCGGAACTGGTAAAACCTCATTAAAAAATCTGCCTGATAGAGCCGATGCTCCCGAAGCAGCGGCGGCCCTTCTCTTCCATCCGGCAGTGCCGGATCTTTCGTTGTATTGACAAATGCTGAATAAAAAACCCGTTTTAGATCAAACTTCTGGTACATCGCCTCCGCCATGTGTACAATCTCATAGTCGCTCTCTCCCGAAGCCCCCACGATCATCTGCGTGCTCTGTCCCGCCGGCACAAAACTGGCATCCGGATGAAATTCCTGCAGGGCAAAACTCTGATTTACCTGCGGCAGGGCTTCCCGCTGTGAAAAGCTTTTCCTACCATCTCCTACGTTTTGTCCCACTCCCGGCTTCCTACTGGTATCTCCCGGCAGGGCTTCCCGCTGTGAAAAACTTTTTCCGGTTCCTGGTACACTTGCCCCAGCTCCCGGCACACTGCTCCCTCCCAGCAGCAACCGGCTCTCCCGTCGCCCCATCTGAATCTGGCGCATAGGCGTCAGTATGGTCTTCCTGGATTTCTGAGGTGCCAGTGACCTCAAGCCATCTGCCGTGGGCAGTTCCAGATTCGCACTCATTCTGTCTACCAGCCATCCCGTCTTCTCGATCAGCAGAGGATCCGCCCCCGGAATGGCCTTGACATGGATATATCCGTTAAATCGATATTGAACCCGCAGAAGATGCACCGCCTGATAGATCTGCTCCATGGTAAAATCCGGGTTCTTTCGTATACCAGAACTCAAAAATAAGCCCTCGATATAATTCCGCCGATAAAAGGAGATGGTGAGTTCCGCTATCTCCTCTGGGGTAAAGGAAGCGCGGGGCACATCATTGGAGAGACGGTTCAGACAGTATTTGCAGTCGTATACACATTCATTTGTCAGTAATATCTTTAACAGGGAGATACACCTTCCATCTGCGGAGAAGCAGTGACAGAGCCCCGCAGCCACGGCACTGCCCATGGTTCCCTTAACTCCTCTGCGGCTGGAACCGCTGGAAGTACATGCCACATCATACTTCGCCGCGTCCGAAAGGATCTCTAATTTAGAAAAAATATCCGCTGTCAGTTCCATTGTCCCACCTCCGAACATCCGTTTTTATTATTATAACACATATGTTCGGAAATATCAAACATTTGTTTGCATCTTTTTATTCATTTATAATTTTTCTGCTGCAGCGGTAAGTGATTGTAAAATAAATGATATAGACTGCTAAAAGAACAACCGACGTAGCTACAATGGAAAAAAGCAGACCTGTTTTACCAAATATCTCCATAATATATATGCTCACCTGTATGCCAAAGATAGAATGTATGATGGCAAGGAGAAGAGGTGTGCTGAAAAAGATCAAATTCTGCCGAAACAGCGAGTGACGGATCATCCTCTCATCCACTCCGATCCTTCGTAAGATCCGATATTTTTCCCGACTGTCCGCTGCCTGTGACAGTTCCTTGAGCGAGAGCAGGGCAAAACTTGCAAGGACAAAGATAATGCCCAGATAAAGGCCCAGAAAAACGATCAGAGCGGTAAGCCCTATGCTCCTCTGATGTATCTCCGTTCTGGTAGATACATAGATATTTTTCTGAATTTTTTTGTTATTCAGGAGCTCATCCATCTCCTCCACACTTTTTTTACTTGTATCATAATTTGCAATATAATAAATACGTTCCGGATGAAGATTTTCGTCCGCTGAAATATCATCTGGAACAACGGTAAAACCTAACTCAGAACGGTTTGATGACATCTCCAGAAAACCATCCTGGCACTCTTTATATTTGGGATGATATTCCCTTCCTCCCAGATGAATCACATGGCCCTTTTGCAGAAATTGTTCATTATACATTTTCAGTGTATAATCATAATTTGAAACTACCAGATATTCATCCGCTGCCAGTGTTTGCTTTTTTAGCCCATAAAGCTCCGCCACTTTATTGTAATCGCTTAGTTTTATCACTCCAGAATTTGCAAAGATATTTTCACCATCAACATTGCCCGTTTTCTCTTCTTCATCCCATCTATAGTAAGCAAAACTTGTGAGTTCTACCACATCTTTAAACAAATTTCTATCTATTCCCTGATTCTGCAGTGTTTCGGTAATGGTCTGCTTTTCACTATCATAAGGAAGGCCCTGATCATACGTATACATAAGATTTACATCCGCCGGCACAAGGGTTTTGAGGTTGTCATTCATGGATTTGTTAATCGAAAAACTTGTGGAAAATATGCAAATGGTTATAAACAACAGGAGACAGATAATGCTCCCCGCAAAAACGTTTGTATTTACCCGGCTGCTGATCTCCTTTGTCGTAAAGGCATTGATCCCCCTCAGATAACTCTTTTTTCTGATCTTTGACAAAAAAATCAAAAGGCCAGACAGCGACCAGAAAATCAAAAAGGTGGCTATGATTCCTTTTACAATCTGCATCAATACCTGACTCTGCTCCGTCAGCTGCTCAGCATTTGCCGTCACCATCCAGTAAGCATGACCAAGCAACACTGCTGCTGCTACAAATACAACCAGACAGATCCATGGATTCTTGGCAATATTTTTTTCCGACTTCTTCTCTGCATTTAAAAGATTAATCAGCCGTGATTTGCCCACTACGAATAGATCCAGCAAAAGTACCAGTGCATACATAATCAGAAAATAAATTACGGTCTTTCCAAGAGCTTCCCATGACACATCAAAGGTAAACTGTGACATATCCGCCTCAAAAAGTTTTGCTACCAGCATACTCATCCCCTGGGATAAAAGAATACCTGCTCCCATTCCAGCCAGTAGGGAAAGTACCCCGATGATCACAGTCTCCGCCATGAGAATACCTGCTATTTTCTTCTTTCCCATGCCAAGGAGCATATAGATTCCAAACTCTTTCTTCCTCCGTTTCATGAGAAAACTGCTGGCATACACGATAAGAAACGCCAGTACCACCGACACGATCACGCTCGCCGTCGAAAGAGTGGTTCGCATCAAATCAATAATATCATATCCATTTTTAAATATTTTCGCCACTACCGTCTGGTCTGAGATAGCATTAAATACGTAAAACACGGAAATACCAATGATAAGTGTCACGAAATATACAGCATAGTCTGACATGCTTTTTTTCATATTCCGAAAAGCCAGTTTAAAAATCATTAAGATCACCACCCATCAACGTAACAACGTCCATTATCTTATCAAAAAATTCTTTTCTCGTATCCGATCCCTTTCTCACCTCATTAAAGATCTGCCCGTCTTTTAAAAAGATGACCCGTGTGGCAAAGCTCGCCGCAAATGCATCGTGTGTCACCATGAGAATGGTGGCATCATAATTCTGATTCATTCCCTCCATACTCTCCAGAAGGCTCCTGGCTGATCTGGAATCCAACGCCCCCGTGGGCTCATCTGCCAGCACCATCGCCGGGTCTGTAATCAGAGCACGCGCCGCCGCAACCCTCTGCTTCTGTCCTCCACTCATCTGATAGGGATATTTTTTTATCACATCACTAATGCCAAGTATCTCCGAAATCTCGTTAATCTTAGCGTCGATCTTTAATGGCGCCATGTTCTGAATAGTCAGCGGCAGTGCAATGTTTTCATATGCTGTCAGCGTATTTAAAAGATTAAATTCCTGAAAGATAAATCCAAGCTTTTCCCGCCGAAAACGGTTCAGGGCATTTCCTTTTATTCCGGTGATGTCCTTTCCTTCCACATAAATCCTGCCGCTGGTCACTTTATCAATCGTGGAGATGCAGTTCAGCAGAGTGGTCTTTCCTGAACCGCTGGCTCCCATGATGCCTACAAATTCTCCCGTCTCCACCTCGAAGGATATCTGATCTACCGCCTTGGTGAGATTGGAAGTGTTTCCATAATATTTTTCTACGTTTTCAAGTTTTAATATTGTGCTCATTGTGTATCGCTCCTTTCTATAGTCAGAGCATACCGCAAATGAGGAGATTTTTCCATCGAATTTTCTTACAGAGGCTTACGGTTTTGTAAGATTTGGGGGAGTGGGATATTTTTGTAAAAGTTGTTGAAACCCTTATAGTTGTTGGGGTTAGAGAGAGTTGCAGATGTGGTAAGTACCAGTTATTTTTTCATAAATCTGCATATTTTTTCAGTGAAATGGTGTAAAAGTGGTGTAAATTCCGGGTGGTTTTGGTGTACGGAATGGTGTAAAACATTCCTGCAATTTTCTTCCATATCCTCAAACTATAAATGCTTTCATAAATCTATTACGGATATTTAAGCTTGAACAGCTTATCCGTTTATGGAAATTTACGAATACGCACATACATTGACAGAAGCGTTAACCCTTATGAAAGACTGCTTGCGTATGAGTACACTTACAAAATCATTAAGTTTTATGAAACTTTGCTTTTACCATCCCGCTTTGCATCAAACTTCTCGATTTCGTCATGCATACGTTTGTCATCCACATGGTTATATACCTTCATAGTGATTGCTAGATTGCTGTGCCCCATAATCTCCTGCAGCGTCCTTTGGTCCATCCCTGCCTCCGCCATTCTGGTGCAGG
>JAAVZE010000150.1 GCA_022791495.1 Eubacterium sp. | reverse complement strand
GATACACAGGATGCTCTGGAAATATTAAAAAAAGCAATCAGCATTCTGGTAAACTGAAACAGCCATGTTTCATCGAAGTTTCAAAAGCAGAGAAGAAACAGAAGAGGGAAAAGAAACGACGGCTGAATGTCAGCAGGGTGCTGGAAATCTTAGGTGTATCAAAAAATGGCTACTATGCATTTAAAAAGAGGAAACCATCTGGCAGGCAGAGGAAAATGGAAAAAAGAATGGAGGAGATCAGGCAGATACATAAAGAATCCCATGAAATATAGGGTGCTCCCAAAATCGCAAAGAAAATGAGGGAAAATGGAGATCCGATAAGTGAGAAAACAGTGGGAAATGATATAAGAAAAATGGGAATAAGGGCATGCTATATAAAACATTCCATAAAAACAACCATACAGTCTGATTTTAACAGAAAATTAAAAAACATCTTAAAACAGCAGTTTAACCCCAAAGAACCAAATGCTGTCTGGTGTTCTGATATTACTTATATATGGACATATACAGGATTTGTCTATTTAACAAGCATAATGGATTTGTATTCCAGAAAAATCATAGCATGGGTATTAAGTGATACATTAGAAGCGAAATGGGTTGTGGAAGCAATCGAAAAAGTGAAAAGAAAGAGAACTGTGGATAAGCCCAAAATCATGCACAGTGACCGTGGAATCCAATATACATATGATTTATATAAATTTGTGTGTGATATTTTACGCCGGATATGGTATAATCAGTTTTGGATGATGGTATATCAGTCAGAAAAAGATTTTTGGAAAAAAGAGTAAAAAATATTTGAGTGATGTATGTGACTGATTACAAAAGGAAATTATTAAGGAGCAGATTATTTATTATGAGAAAAATAGCAGATAATTTTTGCGGTTATCTAAAGGTAGGAGATGACAAATATACATACTATGTATCAGACAATATAGTTACTTTGCTTCCGGCCCAAAGTGATAATAGAAAGATATATAAGTCTTTTGATAGAATATGCAATCGTGATATAGAGCGACCAGAGTATCTGTTTGGTGAAGATAATGGTGGCATGATTGCAATATTGCGCAATGGGAAATTTAGTACCAGTGGTATGGGATTTAGTCCTGTTATTAAGTTTGCAACTCCTATCATAATAAAGGCAAGAGGTAATGCGCAAGGCTTTTTTAGTATGATGACGGAGCCTTGGGAGAAATTTCATGCTATTACATTTTATGGTGGGAACATAAATGCCCTATGCGATCCCGGATTGGCAATCCAGCCGCTTGATGTTGACCAATATTTAAAATATGATGGAACAAGGGAAATTAGGATGCGGCCTTGGAGTGATTACACTCGTTCAATTGACTTTAGAATAGGAAATGAGAAAGTAACATTAACATTTTCTATTAGGCAGGATGGGGGAACAAATGGCATAGAACATCAAGGTACATATAATCTTGGGAATCTAAATTCTTTTATTCGTTTCTCGTTTGAAAATGCACAGCATTTTGACAGAATACAAGAATGTTATTTAATTGCAAAAAAACTTATTGCGATTTTAACTTCACAAAATAATGTTTACTTTGAAGGATATCTTAGTCAGAAAAATTCTGATGACAAGTTTTTTGAAACAGGAATTTGCAAAATTTTTGACCGCTATGATAATTACTCTACAAGAAAATGCCATAATGTGATACCGATATTTAGCATTTTTGATTATCTACCGAATTTATTATAGAAGGAATTGTAAATGGTAAAGCTGACACATTACTTGAACTCCTGCCAGAAAATAATGAGATGGTCAACCGGATATCAATAAAAAATGTTCAGGATTTATGTACAGCATTAGAGGTCACTTACCATTTGGATGATAAGAGGAGCAGAGAGAAAGATGTTCTCATAGAGAAAATAAAAAAGAATATCAAAAAAACGATAGCAGATTTTTCTAAATCTCATAATGAAATCGATGTTAATAAAGAAACTACAATAAGCAGTGCTTTTCAATATCTTGATTATACATTGAAACAGAAAATTCTTACATTGTATAGTGAAAACCGTAAAGTGGCTGATGCAATAGTTTCAAAATGGGTGTTACCACAGGTGAATGAGACTAACATTGCTTCTTTTGTAAAATTACGCAATAATAAAACACATTCTGGTACGGTTGAATGGGGTGATAGTGCAAAATTATATGCACCATTATTGGCTATTGTTTATGCTGGCTTTTTCAAATATATTGGATTGCCAGATGAAATAATAATATGCACATTATTGCAGATTTTTTAGGAGGAGTATAAAAATATGTATAAGGAAAATCTTATCGTTAAATAATGCACCCGCCAGCCGGGAGAATGCATCCGTTTCCATAAAAGGCGGAGTAGTTTTTCACCCCCTGTCCGACTACGGAAAGACTACGAATGAGGGATGTGATTTGCTACGATTTGCCTTATTTTGCAAAAAGTGTAGTATAACAGGGGTGATAAAACTAAAAAATATAAGCCCGCAAAACGTACCAAAACACGGCGTTTTCGGGCATTTTGAGAAAGGAATAAATTATGATTAAGATACTTTTCGTCTGCCACGGCAGCACGGCGGGTAGTCGGGAATTGGCGGCACTTGTGGGGCAGAACGGGGCAAATTGTGGCAATAGGGGTGATAGGGTACTACGGTTTTACTACGATTGAGAAAACTTAAAACTGAAAGTGTGGAAGTCTTGACAGTAAATG
>JAAVZE010000138.1 GCA_022791495.1 Eubacterium sp. | reverse complement strand
TTTGTCTTTTTCCAATTCCTCCATGATGAGAGAGTATAAAGCTGCCCCTCCATTCTTCCAAATGATTTTCATTAGTACCAATTCGGATTCAGAAATTTGCTGTGTCATATTGTCCTCCTCTTATCTTAACATTTTGTAGGTGTGCAAATATATTAACACTTTGTAGGTGATAATGCAATACCCTAAAAGAAATTTAAAAATTTTTAAGAAGATATGAAAGATTGGGTGGGATTCCATAGCCTGTTATGCACATTTCCATAATGCTTGTCTTTTGGTTCGGAATAGTGTGGTGCTGGCGGTCTATCTCTTGTTTTCGGTTGTTTGCTTCTTTACCGTACATGAACTTTATACGATAGAAGATAGCGAGATAACTTTAAGCAATCCAATCAGAAGCGGGTACCGTTTTGTGGGCTGGCTGGAAACAGGACACAAGGAAACAGAGCTTATCGTAAAGATTCCATCAGGTTCCGTGGGGGCACGTGAGTATACGGCAGTCTGGGAAGAAGATAAGCCGGCTGTCGTGGAACCGACACCAGGGGCGACGGACACGCCATCTACTCCGACACCGGCACCGGGGGCGACGGATAATCCGTCTAGTCCAACACCAACACCGGGAGCGACGGATAATCCGACTGGTGAAACACCGAAACCGGCGCCGGGAGGAACAATGCAGCCGGGGACAGCGACACCAGCACCAGGGGCAACGGATAATCCGTCTGGTGAAACACCAACACCGGGGGCGACGGATAATCCGACTGGTGAAATACCAACACCAGGAGCAACGGAAGCGCCATCTACTCCGACACCAGCACCAGAAGGACCAACACAGCCGGGAACGGTAACACAAGTACCGGGAGGAATGCCACAGCCGGACACAGAGCCTCCTGCAGCGTCTAAATCTCCAGTACTGGATGAATCTGGCCAGACGGGAAACCAGATTGAGAAAAGGAAGGATTTATCTATTCTTCTGGCAGTCGGTAAGCAGAAAGGCAAAACCAGCATATGCCTGACATGGTTACCCTATAAAGGTACATCCGGCTATGAAGTTTACTGGTCATACTGCGACGGCAAGAGAAACTTTAAGAAACTAAAGACTGTAAAGGCGTTAGGAAAACGGGCATTTGTCCATAAGAAGTTAAAGAAGGACACAGCCTATAAGTATTATATCGCCGCTTACAAAATGACGGACGGGAAAAAGCAATATATCGCTAAATCCCCGGTCATCCATGTGGCGATGAAATACGAGAAGCGCACTAATGTGAAAAAGATTACTGTAAACAAAGCCAAAGTGACACTCTGGCATAAAAAGAAGTTCCAGATCAAGGCAAAAACCGTCTTGTGGGACAGAAAAAAGAAAGGCATAAACCATGCACCACTCCTGCGGTATTATACCAAAAATAAAAAGGTGGTAACGGTAAGCAAAAAAGGAAAGATTACCGCAAAAGGCAAAGGGACTTGTACGGTTTATGTCATTGCCAACAACGGAGTGGTAAAGAAAATCAAGGTAAAAGTGAAAAACTAGTGTTTCATCCTTGTATTCCCGGCTTTTCATCATAAGACAGCACATGAACCGGCATACCATCAGATACAATCAGTTCTCCTGCATCATCAAACTGCATTTCAAGCTGTTTATACACAAGCAGGACATTATGCATCCTGGCATCAAAGCCAGGATCTTTGTTTTCGCAGTAATATCTAATCTTATGGGGAATATATCTCATTTAGTAAGTCTTGACTTATTTGAGGGGGGATAGTACAATAGAGTAAAAATACTTAGGAGGAGAACCAATGATATGTGAAAAATGCGGAAAGATGTTTGATGATGCATTGTCCAAATGTCCCTGGTGCAATGAAATACAAGCAGATAACATGGAAGAGTTAAAAGAAGATAATGAGAAACAGGAAGAGTCTTTGACGAGCAAAAGTTTTTGTAAATATTGCGGTTCGGAGATAGAAGCAGGGAAAAATTATTGTAAACACTGCGGCAACAGCACGGTGGAAAAGGGCAAGATGCATTGTACACAATGTGGGGAGGTCTTAGAAGAAAAACAGCAATTTTGTGAAAGATGCGGCCATAAAGTTCCAGTGGTTGTGTTGCCTAAGAGTGTGGCCGGCATGAAAGAGAAAATGAGCAAAAAGAAGATAGCAGTTTTTTTGTCGTCATTTGTCTTAGCGGTTGCCTTAATTATTACAGGAATTATTTTTATTCCCAAATTGTTTATATCGTATGAAGATTATTTGACTGATGGCAATTATGAAAAAGCGTATGAAAAGGCCAATGATGAAGAAAAAAAGATAGTTATGAAAGAAAATATAGTAGCCATCAATTCTATTTCTGCGAAAGATAATTTAAAGGATGCAAGTTCATTTGTATTACGAAAAGCCTATATTCCAGATGATATGAGTAATGTTGTATTGGAGGTACAGGGCGCAAATAGTTATGGAGGAAATGTAACGGGCTGGTATTTATATTATTATAGTAAAAATGATGGAGAATATAAATTTTGGGGTAGTCAATCTGATTTGGAAAAGGAAGAAGAAAAAAGTTATGATGATGCAGATGAAAAACTTGAAAAATCCTTAAACAATTTGTCAAAAACGGTAATAAAAGAATTAATGAAAGATGATAAAAATAAAGTTGATTTATCGGTTGTTGATAGAATTAATGAATTGAACCAGAAAGGACAACTTAAATCCACTAAGCTGCTTGATGGAGCCAAACAATTACTGGATAAGAATAAGGAAGAAGAAAAGGAAAGTTAAAGTTTTCGTTTTCTAAGGCCTGGACAAATTACCTGTCAATTGTAATTGAATTGTGATGTGGACTTATGAGCCTTTATGTAGTATTCTGTACTGCATAAAGGCTCTTTTCTTAGGAACAGCAGGACGGGGAGAGTGCAGCTTGTGCTCCAATCATTTATTAAAAGGCGTGGCAACAACAGCAATCAGTGTTTACAGTTAGTATAGGGTGATTTCCGTGTTGTAATTGATTTCTACCGTTTACTTTTCAGCCTTTTTATGGTACACTTTATCATGGTGTCAGTTTCTTTTGTTGTTTGCGTATTGTAAATGTGAGAACAAAAGGTGATTTGAAAATAGTAAAAAGAATGTTGTGTATAAAAAGCTCACACAAAAAATGTAGAGAAAGGCAGAAACCCATGAAAATAAGGCGTTTCTGAACAGGTAAGAAATGTTATGCAGCTCGGAATCGTAGGTCTCCCCAACGTGGGGAAAAGTACACTTTTTAACTCGCTGACAAAAGCCGGAGCAGAATCGGCTAATTATCCCTTCTGTACCATTGATCCTAATGTGGGCGTGGTGCCGGTGCCGGATAAGCGTCTGCAGGTGCTCTCTGAGATGCACCATTCGGCAAAGACCGTGCCGGCGGTGATCGAGTTTGTCGATATCGCAGGACTTGTCAAAGGAGCATCCAAGGGCGAAGGGCTGGGGAATCAGTTTTTATCTAATATCAGAGAAGTAGATGCCATCGTGCATGTGGTCAGATGTTTTGAGGACAGCAATATTGTTCATGTGGATGGAAGCATCGATCCGCTGCGGGATATCGAGACGATTAATCTGGAGCTGATTTTTTCGGATATAGAGATTTTAGAGCGGAGGATCGCAAAAAGCGTAAAGGCCGCCAGAGCGGATAAGAAACTGGCTGGCGAAGTGGACATGCTGAACCGCCTCAAAGAATTTTTGGAAGAGGGACATCTAGCGAAGAATTTTGAGCTGGAGAATGAGGACGAGGAAGCATGGTTTTCGGAGTATAATCTTCTGACGTCAAAGCCGGTGATCTATGCGGCGAATGTGGCGGAGGAAGATCTGGCAGATGACGGAGCTTCCAATGAGCAGGTCAGCAAGGTGCGGGAGTTTGCAAAGGGAGAGGATTCGGAGGTATTTGTGATCTGTGCCCAGATCGAGCAGGAGATCGCAGAACTGGATGAAGATGAGAAGAAAATGTTTCTGGAAGATATGGGACTTGAGGAATCCGGTCTCGAAAAACTGATTAAAGCAAGTTATCGACTGCTGGGGTTGATCAGCTATCTGACTTCCGGGGAGCAGGAGACCAAAGCGTGGACGATCACCAAGGGAACGAAAGCGCCCCAGGCGGCAGGAAAGATCCATACGGATTTTGAGCGTGGATTTATCCGTGCCGAGGTGGTAAGCTATGAGAATCTTGTGGAAAATGGCGGCTATAATGGAGCGAAGGAAAAAGGACTGGTTCGTTCTGAGGGAAAAGAATATGTGGTACAGGATGGCGACGTAGTATTATTCCGTTTTAATGTGTGATATGTCGGATGAAAAAGATAGAAAGAGGGAATCAATATGAACGGAGCAGATATTGCTTTTCCCAATTTGGGAATCTCCATACCAGAACTCCCCAAAGGGATTACGATTGGAGGATTTACTATTGCATTTTACGGCATCATTATGGCGTTGAGTATGCTGGCGGGGCTATGGATCGCCTGTCTGCAGGCGAAAAGGACCGGACAGAATAAGGAAATATACTTGGATTTTGCGATTTATGGTATTATTTTCTCACTGATCGGAGCCAGGCTGTATTATGTAATCTTCAGCTGGGACGCTTATAAGGATGATCTATTGCAGATCTTTAATACCCGCGGGGGAGGCATGGCGCTTTATGGAAGTGTAATAGCGGGGATTTTGACAGCAATCATATACTGCCGGGTAAAAAAATACAATTTCTTTTTAATGGCGGATACGGCAGTAGCGGGATTGATATTGGGACAGATCATCGGGCGGTATGGAAACTTTTTCAACAGAGAGGCATTTGGTGAGTATACCAACGGTTTATTCGCCATGCGGCTCAAAGTGAGTGAAGTAAATCCCGCCAATATTACTGATATGATGCGGGAACATATGCAGACCATTGACGGCGTCAGTTACATCCAGGTACATCCCACCTTTCTCTATGAGTCGTTGTGGAACGTGGTTGTCCTTATATTGATTTTAGTTCTGATCAAGAAAAAAAATTTCAATGGAGAAATATTTATACTTTACATGGTGGGATATGCATTGGGACGTGTGTGGATCGAAGGGCTCCGCACGGACCAGCTTCAGATTGGTTCAACGGGAATCGCCGTATCCCAGATGCTTGCCGGAGTGATTGCTGTTGTAGGAATCGGCATTTGGGTGTTTGTGCGAATCCGCCTGCGAAAAAAAACGGCAGTATAACAATTATATTATATGGTGGCTTTTTCAGAGACCTGGGCTTTTCAGCCAGGTCTCTTAACGTATGGAAAGTTTTCTGTTGGCATGGTAAACCCGCGCTTTTTAGTCGGGGCTTGGACTGGCATGCAAAATTAAATGAAATTGGATATTTTAAAAATACCACTTTTAGAGTATAGTTTGTCATGAACATGTTCGCAAATAGGAACAGGAGGATTTCCAATGAATGAGAGATATAAACTAAACAAAGAACTGGCGCAGATGCTTAAGGGCGGGGTCATTATGGATGTGACGACACCAGAGCAGGCGCGCATTGCAGAAGAGGCGGGAGCCTGTGCGGTTATGGCACTGGAGCGTATACCGGCAGATATCCGGGCGGCGGGAGGCGTGGCACGGATGAGCGATCCCGGAATGATCAAGGGAATTCAGGAAGCGGTATCTATACCGGTTATGGCAAAATGCCGTATCGGCCATTTTGTGGAGGCGCAGCTTCTGGAAGCCATTGAGATCGATTACATCGATGAGAGTGAGGTGCTCTCTCCGGCAGATGATAAATACCATATAGATAAAACAAAATTCAAAGTGCCTTTTGTGTGTGGCGCCAAAGATCTGGGAGAGGCACTGCGGCGAATCAACGAGGGAGCTTCTATGATTCGTACCAAGGGTGAACCGGGAACCGGGGATGTGGTACAGGCGGTCCGCCATATGCGGATGATGAACCGGCAGATAACGAAACTTACTTCCCTGCGGGAAGATGAATTATTTGATGAGGCAAAAAATCTTCAGGTTCCCTTCGAGCTGGTGCAGTATGTCCATAAAAAGGGAAAGCTTCCTGTGGTAAACTTTGCGGCTGGCGGAGTAGCCACGCCGGCGGATGCGGCGCTGATGATGCAGCTGGGAGCGGAGGGCGTGTTTGTGGGATCCGGTATTTTTAAATCTGGCAATCCGGCAAAGCGCGCCCAGGCGATCGTGAAAGCCGTTGCCAACTATACAGATTCTAAGCTGATTGCTGCGCTCTCAGAAGATCTGGGAGAAGCGATGGTGGGGATCAATGAGCAGGAGATCGAGCTTTTAATGGCAGAGCGGGGAAAATAGAGGATATCCGCCTGCGTTTGCAGGAGAGAAGGGAGTAAGATCATGCGGATAGGAGTACTTGCCGTCCAGGGTGCTTTTGCAGAGCATATTGGGATGGCACAGGAGTTGGGAGCAGAATGTGTGGAACTTAGACAGGAACGGGATGTGGAACAGTCTTTAGACGGGCTGATCCTGCCGGGAGGTGAGAGTACCGTCCAGGGAAAATTGATCCGTGAACTGAATATGTATGACAGGTTGAAGGGAAGGATCGCCGATGGGCTGCCGGTGCTTGCTACCTGCGCAGGACTGATCCTTCTGGCAGAAAAGATCGCAGACAGCGATACGGTACATTTTGGGACACTTCCGGTAGTTGTACGGCGGAATGCCTATGGAAGGCAGCTGGGCAGTTTTTATGTGGAGGAGCACTTTGGAAATCTGGGAAAGATTCCCATGACCTTTATCCGTGCTCCCTATATCGAGGAGGTAAAAACCGGTGTGGAGGTGCTGGCGAGGGTGGACGGACATATTGCAGGAGTCCGTTATAAAAATCAGATCGCTGTGTCCTTCCATCCAGAACTGGATCACAACCCTGCCATCCACAGACAGTTTATTGAGATGTGCGGAAAAAAAGAAAACAAATAGCTTGGTGGCTCGTTGCTAAGCTGGCCTAACGGCGCCGATTTGAAGCAGAATTCAAATCGGCGCCGTCTAGCGATGCAGCTAAGCTATTCTATATTTGATGCCAAAGAATATTATAATAGATCAAATTTTCTGTTATTATAAATCATGGACTATTTTCCTTATATAAAATACAATATTCCTAAATAAACAACATATGGAAACTGCTTTATTTTGTAATTTATCAAATAATGTATCAAATTTTAAGTTAGGAGGTCCTGAATATGAAACAATGGAAAAAAATAGCCGCCTGTATTGTCCTTAGCATGGGGTTGATTCTTTCGGCAATGGGAACTATGGTGCCGCCTGGACAGGCTGAGGCGGCAGAACAGCCAGCAGGGTATCTGGCAGTGTATGTGGCAGCTTATGAAAACAACATGGGAGTGGAGCACGCACAGTTTCCGTCAGGAACTTACACGGATACCTGCAGGACAGATGTATTATATTATGGTTTGTCAAAAGATGGGGTTCATTTTGAGGGATTGAATAACGATAAGGCAGTCTATTACCCCAAAGGATTTCATTCACTGGGTTCTCCGGTGATTTTTCGGAAAGCAGATGGGGGCTACGGACTGCTGGCGTCTGTCAATAATGCAAAAGATCAGATTTTTCTCTGTGATTCCAGAGACTTAATTACTTTTCAAAATGAGCGTGTATTGGCATTAAATAATAAAGGAATTATTGTAAAAAATCCGATGGTACAGTACGAGCCTGCGGATAGGGTGTATCGCATTTATTGGGAAGGTGGAGATGAAAATTCCTATCTGACGACAACAGAAGACTTTTCGGCTTTTTCTGAACCGGAAATAACAGAGTATCAAAAAGAAGAGGTGACAGCGGATCTTCCTGCTTATGCACAGAAAGAAGAGGCAGCCATTTTTAAACTGAATCAGGAGGAATACGACAGGATCCATAAAAAATACGGGAAGATAGAGAGCGTGGCCGTTCATGGCGCCGGGGACCAGGTCATAAAAGAAGGGGAACAGATAGATCTGCCAAAACAGGTGGAAGTAGAGTACAGTGACGGATCTGTTGCTAAAATGGGAGTTGACTGGGAGCTTTCCAATATCGATTTTGATCTGGAACATTTGCGGGAAGGAACTTACCAGATACAGGGAACGGTAAAAAGCGGCACCTATCACTCACCTCTTGCCAGATTTCGTGCGGATCCCTTTGTAGCATACAACGAGCAGGATGGGATGTATTATCTGACCGGATCCAATCTGAATGAAAGATCGGCAGCAGGGGGCGGTGCCTACAATACCATTGTATTAAGAAAAGCCGATTCCATCAATGGGTTGACGGATGCCGGGGAGGTGGACATATGGACCAATAAGACCGTCCAGATGTCAGATAACCGGAAGGATGTGATCACGGGCTGGTACTGGGCGCCGGAACTTCATTACATAGGAGGAAAATGGCGTATCATTGCCATGGCTACCGTAAAGAGTACTGTGGACGGAGCGACGAAAAATGATGGCTGGGCCCAATGTATCTTTACCTGCGAGGGTGATGATCTGATGGATAAGAATAACTGGAAGTACGATGGATATATTGGTGAGACCACGGATAACCAAAAGGTAGGAGCTTTTGACACCACATTTTTTGAGTACGATGGGCAGTGTTATTATGTTACTCCGAGAGATACTAAAATATTTATCACCACGGTAGACCCAGAGGACTTGACGATGCCGACAGGTCCGAGAGTTCAGATATCTGGACCGGACCGGGCCTTTGAGAGGAATCTGGGAAGTAAACAGGATATCGAAGAAGGTCCGGGAGTGCTTCTTCATGATGGGAGGATTTTTGTAACCTATTCCTGTGCTACCGTGGATATGCATTATGGTGTATGTCTTGTCTATGCAGACCTGAAAGATGATCTGATGAATCCCGACAGCTGGCACAAATACCAGACTCCCCTTCTGACGACGGCGGATTTGACCAGCACCGTGAAACAAGGGGTATTTACGAAGGATACAACGGAGGATGGAGAGTACAAAGGAGTCTTTGGACCAGGGCACAACAGCTTTACCGTGGATGAGAATGGTAATTCTGTCATTGTATATCATGCGAGAGACTGGGAGGATTCCTATCCTGGCGCCACGGGTGACAACAAGTACGGTTTGACTGATCCAGGGCGGCACGCCTATGCAAACAGTGTACATTTTGGCGCAGATGGATTTCCCATATTCAATATGACTCCCCAACAGATTTTGTCCGATGATCTCAAACATATTACCATGACCATTCAGGTGAAATCAGGGAAAGAGGAAACGGTATCCACGGCGGCCCCGTCGCCAAAGACCGAAAATCCTGTTGTCCTGACCCCTCGGGATACCGCGGTCCCGACGGATCATGGTTATCATGCCAAAAAAGGAAAGATATATACCGTGGGAAAGAATAAGTACCGTGTAAAGAGTGAGACAAAAAAACAAGTTTCATTTGTGGGCTTGAAAAAGAAAAACAGCCGATCTCTTACAATCCCTTCTTCTGTGAAGATCGGGGGACAGGTATACTCCGTCATCGAAATAGAGAAGAAAGCATGTATGAACTGTAAAAGACTCAGGCGCATTACAATTCAATGCAAGAAGCTGAAGAAAGTCGGAGCAAAGGCCTTTAAAGGAATTTCAAAAAAGGCAGTGGTCAAAGTCCCCAAAGGGAAGTATAAGAAATACAAAAAAATGCTGCTGGGAAAAGGTCTGCCAGCGAAGGCAGAAATCAGTTGAAAGGAGAGAGCAGAATGGATGGAAGAATAATCAGGAGAAGTATGGCTGTGTTATTTGCAGCGGCTCTATGTATCACTTTATTCAGGGGAGGAAATTTAGTGAAGGCATTTACTTCGGATCGCGGAGACGGTACCTTTTCCAATCCGGTGATATTTTCCGATGTACCCGATGAGGATATTATACGGGTTGGGAAAGCGTATTATATGATCAGTACGACGATGCATATGTCGCCGGGAGCGCCGATTATGCGCTCCTATGACCTGGTAAACTGGGAGATCGTAAACTATGTGTATGATTATCTGGAAGAGGATGATGCCCGTTCCCTCAAAAACGGAAAGAGTGATTATGCTTATGGCTCCTGGGCTGCCAGTCTGCGTTATGACCAATACCAGAAAAGGTTTTATGTGACCTTTTCATCCCAGACTACGCCAAAATCCTATTTTTTTGTAACAGATGATATCGAAGATGGTTCCTGGCACAGAAGTGAAACGGAGAAATGCTACGACTCCTCCTTTCTTTTTGTAGATACCGGAACCGAGTGTAAAAAATATATGATCATTCCTGTTTCCAAACAGGGGACGAAAGCAGATGGATCAAAATATTCCTATAATCAGACAGAGATGTGTGACCTCATCGTAAATGAAGACACATGGGACGTCACCCTGGGAGATGAGAGAACGCTTTTGATCGACAACAACAATTACGAAAATCCGCCGGCCGGTCTTGCGGCGGAGGGAGTCCATGCTTACAAAATAGGTGAATACTATTATTTCTTTATGATACAGGGAGCCGGCAACCCGGTCAGGCAGCAGATCTGCTGGCGCTCAAAGACATTGGAGCATGGTAGTTTTGAGGTAAAGAAAGTATTTACCGGAGGAATCGTAGATGCGGAGGGAAAGACGGTAAACAGCAGCTGGGGTGTTGCCCAGGGAGGTATCGTGCAGACCCCGGAGGGAGAGTGGTATTCTATTATGTTTCAGGATTACCATTCTGTAGGCCGCATCCCCGTGCTGGTTCCGGTGAGCTGGGGGGAAGACGGATGGCCGGTATTTGGAAACGACGGAAAATCCGTGGATCAGGTGCTGCCTATTCCTGTCAGTGGACAGGAGAAGAAAAGCATTGTCCAGTCCGATGAGTTTGATAACGGAACAACGCGGAGAATATACGACGAGGCCAAAAAGGGAACCGGCATCACCGCGGGGATTCCGGTGGATGAGCTGGAGGCAGGCCTGGACCGTGTGGAAGATAACGAGTATGGATATAACGGCTCCAATCTGAAGCCTGTATGGCAGTGGAATCACAATCCCAACAACAATCTATGGTCTCTGACAGACCGTGAAGGGTATTTAAGACTGAAATCAGGATTGATCAGTAAAAATATCCGGGAAGCGCGCAATACCCTGACCCAGAGAACCTTTGGCCCCACCAGCGGTGCAGTAACGATCATAGAAGTAGGACATATGCGGGAGGGAGATGTGGCAGGCCTTGCTGCCTTTCAGAATCAGTACGGATTTGTCGGCGTGAAGATGGAAAACGGAAAGAAATACCTGGTTATGCACCGGGCGGAAAAAATGGGGGATGCGGCAGGAAAAGAAATAGAGGCAGTGGAGCTCACCCAGGACCGGATTTATCTCAAGACAAACTGTGATTATAGAGAAAACAGGAAATTGAACCAGACTTGGAGGATGAAAGATGAGGCATATTTTTATTACAGCTTAGATGGCGAGCACTGGACACAGATCGGAGACACACTGAAAATGTCCTATGACTGGCCGGATTTTATGGGATACCGTTTCGGACTTTTTTACTATTCTACCAAGAATTGTGGCGGTTATGTAGACTTTGACTCTTTTCAAGTGGGTTCGGTAGACGGGAAAAGGGCAGAGCTGCAGAAATTAATTGAAGCTGCTGAGAGTATCCAGCGTCAGCCCGTTCATACAGAACAGCAGTGGGAAGAATTTACCCAGGCGCTTGCTGGTGCCAGAGAGGCAGTGAAGGATCTGCCGGAAGAGGACTCGGAGATGGATCTGAGAGAGATCGAAAAAATCAATGGCACCGCCTATGTGGTGATCCGGCGGTTAGAGCAGGCAGTAGAAACGGTTAGTAAAGCGGCTCCCTCTGAGACGGAAACACCTGCTCCCCTTGAAACACCGATTCCTTCACCATCTGTTCAGACACCGGCACCCGGCGCTTCTGCCTCTTTACTGCCTCAGGATGGAACGGCTATACGCAGTAATCGGATCCTTATCAGGGCAGCAGGATATCCATTGATCAAGAAAGGAATGTATCTGGTAAAAGGATCGAAGGTAAGCCTGCGGGCGGAGGTTCTTCCGACACATGCGTCGCAAAGGACGGTAAATTTTACTTCCGATAAAAAAAATGTGGTATCAGTATCTTCTAAGGGAGTGGTAAAAGCAGTTAAGACCGGAAAAACGAAAATAACCATCGCTGCCAAGGATGGAGGCGCAAAGGCTGTGCTCCCTGTCCAGGTGGTGAAAAAGAAGAAAGTGAATCAAGTGTTGAAAGCTGCAAAGAGTACGCTGAAGGTGAGAAAGGGAGGGAAGGCAGAGCTGCAGATAAAGAAACAGACAGCAAAAACAACGAATCCTGTCACTTATAAATCCCTGAATAAAAAAATAGCCGCCATCGACCAATATGGAAGGATCACCGGCAACAGAAAAGGGAATACAAAAATAAAGGCAGTCTGTGGGAGTAAGACCATTACGGTAAAGGTAAAAGTGGTGTAATATCATTGCAATTCTGAAAATTATCAACTATAATAAAATTAAGATTGGAGGTGGGTATATGGATGCTGCAAGAAATTTAGAACAATATACTATAGATGATATTTATGCTTTACCTGACGGAGAACGAGCTGAGTTGATTGATGGAAAAATTTATTATATGGCTCCACCAAGTAAAACACATCAAAGGATTAGTGGGAAACTTTATCAGACGATAGCGAATTACATTGACAGCAGGGATGGGAAATGTGAAATATATGCTGCTCCATTTGCGGTTTTTTTGAATAGGGATGGTATCAACTATGTTGAACCAGACATATCTGTTATCTGCGATACCTCTAAATTAGATGAAAAAGGATGTTATGGTGCCCCTGATTGGATTATTGAGATTGTTTCACCTGGGAATAAACCAATGGATTATTTTACGAAACTTTTCAAATACCGAAATGCAGATGTAAGGGAATATTGGATTGTTGATCCGACAAAAGAACAAATCATGGTATATAGATTCGAGAAAGAAACAATGGAACAATACTCTTTTGGTGAGGATGTACCGGTAGGAATATACGAAGGTTTTTCTATAAAAGTGCAGTAAGATATAAGGCATTGTAAATAAAACACCGGCGGTCTTTCATATGACCGCCGGTGTTTGTTTCTTACGAGAATCTTAAGTTCTTAAACATCTTCGATTGTTTTCTGCTGATTCCTTTTGGAATCCGCACAGACACTTTCTCTGGTATTCCCCCAAAGGCATGTTTCCCAAGTTTACGAAGCTGTTTGGTCTGAATGAAGATCTTTTTCAGTCTGATACAGCTGCGGAAGGCTCCTGATCCGATCTTCTGGATATTGCTTCCAATGGTAATGCGCTTTAACTTTTTGCAGTTACGGAAGGCATTTTTCCCGATGGAAGTCACCTTCAGTTTATGTCCCTGAATCCTTAGCGTGGCAGGAATGACTGCCTGTTTCAGGTTCTTTTTGGATGTGGCAGTAATGGATACGGTTCCGCTTTTGCCTTTCAGGCTGGAAACCTTGTACTTCAATTTCTTATAAAGAAAGGTTTTTCCTTTGGCAAGTTTCTTTGTGCCTGGTCTGCCAGGACCCTTTGTCACTGCCGGCTGCGTTGGTACAGGATGAGCTGTTCCTGGTTGAGGTACAGGCTCCGGATTGCTGCTGGGAGCCGGGGTTGATGCCGGAACAGGTCCCGGTATGGGAGTTTCCTCCATAAAGGCATCCGGGGGATCGTTGTAGTCTTCTGGATCCGTGATGGATGTGATATCAGAGGGATTTCCATAGTTGAGAATATTGGCAGCAGCCTCAAAATGGATCCCTTTTTTCTGTTCTGGGACCACATCGTAATCAAGCATAAATGTTTTTTCTGGTCCCAGGTAGCTTTCTTTGATGTTTTTGTTGCTTATGACAAGCCTTTCGAGACCTAATCCCGCATGCATGCCATAGATCCGGACTCTATGGACTCCGGCAGATAAATGTTCTTTTGAGGCAGAAATGTGAATATTATTCATGATTCCGTCCTTCCACCGGTTGTCGCCGTCGGCGGCATAGGAGATGTATTTTCCATCCGGAAGGGAGTTGACATTTTGTATCTGTCTGTCATCTACCTGGATTCCATAAAACAATTCTACTGGCACATAACCCCAGTCGGAGGGTTTGAATATATTATTGGTCGGTGTGGTATAGGCGGTAAAAGTGTAATCATCATCTTCGTCAACATAGAACTTATATTCCAGGTATGGAGCCCCTGCAGGCGGTTTGTATTCGGTAACGGTTCTTGTGTTATTTCCGACTTTTACCTGATATGTATTGCCTGTTTTCTCTGCAAAGCTCTCTGTGACAGGGAACATCTTCATGACGGAATCGTATCTTCCGTAACCGTGGATACATTCCCAGGAGACGCCGTTTGTGGAACCAGTATTATTTGCATATTCTTTTCCATCTATGGTGACCACATCATGGCTCTCGATATGCGTTCTGATTCCCTTGCTTTTGTAATCGGTATAAGAGGTCTGAACTGTCAGTTTTACGGTCTGGCCATTTCCTTTTATGACCACGGTACCTGTTTTGTCGGAACGAACCTTTGTCCAGTCCACGGAAATATAAAAATATGCCGCTTCGGATACGGTGCCGCCATTTACAATCTGGCTGCCATCTTTATCCGTGATCTGTATCCAGTCAGCCAGGGTCCCGGTGGTGAAGGAATAATCACTTGTGCCGCCATTGCTCAGGGTGACACAATACCGTTGCTTCCCTGTGTTCGTAAACAGAGGAAGAGTGAGAATACCTGTTTCATAAGCACTGGCATCGCCATCTACAGAAACCAGCATTTTCGCCTCCTCGGATAAAGTGATCCATTTGGCCTTGGGATAACTCCAGCCATCGGAGTTCCAGGATACAAATCCAACATGGGGAGATGACATCATTTTTTTCCACTTGCCATGTGTCATCTCATTATTGTAATAGTCTGTCAGTTCCTTGTCGTATTCGATACACTCTTCCACCAGAGAAGCATATACATTTGCCAGTGAACTATTCTGCTTGGCGTAAAAATCATTGAATGACTTAAATATCATCATCCGGGTGACGTTTGCCGTGGCCACCGCCTGATAGTAAACGATCTGGTAATAGGCGTCATCCCAGTCGGTTCCCCGGAAGTAATGGTCATAGTAATAATCTGCTTTTTCCATCGTTTTCAGACAGAGATCCAGAACCTCCTGGGCCTCGTTGTAATTTACAATGCTGTAAAGTTCTGGTTTTACGTACTCAGCTTTTCGGTATGTACTGATCTTTAAAAAATCTGCCACACAGTCAGCAACACCTTCTGCTGCTTCGGCTGGACAGTTTGCCTTGCCTCCGAGCTGGGCCTGCAGCCATTCTTTTCGATAAGTTTCTGCTGTATTTGGCTGCCCCCATTTATCCATATCGTAGGCTAGGGCCATGGCATAATTCAGTTCCATTTCAACCGGCTTGATATCACCGACATTGACAACCCAGATATTGCGGATGTTATAGTCATATGCCATGGTCAGCTGATCCCAAATATGTTCAAGTTGTGTTGAGCTGACCCACTCATATGCACCGGTTCCGACATGTCCGTCCAAATGATAATACAGTCCCCAGCCGGCTTTTCTGTTTCTTGCACTTTTTTCCGGAATAGAGCGGAGATTGCCATAGTTGTCGTCCGTCAGCATAATAGTGACATCGTCAAGTCCGTCCCACTTATTCAAGCCGTCGATACTTCCGTCGTCTGGGCCGTAAAAGTATTCTTCATTTTCACTGTAGGGGATATAGATCTTTGGGGCCTCCGCTGTTTTGGAGTCCGGGTGATTCTGTACGTAATTGTCGATGATTTCCGTCTGGTCAGATATGATCCGCTTGAGAAGATCAATATTATGCTGAACTCCGCCTTTTAGTGCACTGTCTCCCTCGCCCCGCATACCCATGGTTATTGTATTTTCAAATTGACCGTTACGCTCGATGCCACCCTGCCAGAATTGATAGATAGCATCGGCATTCTTTGTATAATCCCAGGCATTGCTCGTTCCATAGGAGGAATATTTTTTCTGCCATTCGATTCCCGCACGATGGCATGCTTCGTGGTGGGAAGTACCCATACATACCCCATAGGCGTCGGCAAGTACTGCATTGGCCAGCCGAAAGGATTTGGTTTTTCCTTCATCAGAAAAACTGTTCCCCCACATGGCGGGCCACAGGTAGTTGGCCTTCATCCGGATGATCAGTTCAAAGACGTGCTGGTAACAGTCTTCATTTAGACCACGGAATGCCTGCTGTGCCCAGCCGGTAAAAGAAGGTGATTCGTCGTTAATAAAGAATCCCCGGTATTTCACAGAAGGTTCTTTTGACAAATAGGACTGGGGCTGGTTAAATTCCAGCAGACCGGGATCAAGATATACAGCAGAGTGGTGTACTGGTACAGCATCCGCCATATAGACCCAGGGAGATACACCGATTCGTTCAGAGATGTGGAATAAACCGTACATGGCACCGCGTTTGTTTGAACCGGTGATGACCAGAGCCTGGCTGATCCCAGAGTAACCGCAGGAGGAAAGTACGTCTCCACTTACAAACTGCATTTGGTAACAGTCCCATTTCAGTTTACCGTCCTTGTACAGCCCGGATACATCAATGCTCTCATTGGAAATAAGCTGGTCTATGATTTCGTTATGCCCAATGGTTCCGGCAATGATGACATTGCCCGACAGCTGATCTGTGCTCGTGGCGACGTCTGCCGGCGTACCCGTTACGCGTTTCACATCTTCTGCAAATGTGTCGGCAATGATTTTGAGACCGCAGTATTCATTTTTGCCGTCACGGCTGACTTCCTCCTTGTTTGTGTCTACGTATACGGTGGCAGAAGTCCATTCATCGGCAAGCAGAAAACCACTGGAAGTTCCGGGTTGATCTTCCACAGCTGCCTTTGAAATGTTTATGTGCAGATTTTCCATAGTTGCTGTCATTGTAAGAATAAGGATAAGTGCCAATATTTTCCTTTTCATCTTACTCTCCTTTCTTTATTTTATTGTCGTACTAGTACATTTCTATGCTTGTATTATATAATATTGTTATGATATAATCATTGCATAGAAGACACCAAATATTGCGTGAATGTATACTTTTTGGAGGGGGTATATGGAGATTTCATTGGGGGATATTATAGAAAATGCTGCCATAAGAGATATTTTGTGCTATCACAATGTCTCTACAGATTTATTTACGGGTCCCAATCCATCTTATCACAGACACGATGGGTATGAGATTTATCTTTTTATCAGTGGGAATACGAAGATGTACGTAGAACAAAGCTGCTATGAGCTGACTTCTGGAGATTGTATGGTGATTCTTCCGGGACAATTACACAGGTGCATTGTGACAGATACAAATCCCTATGAACGTATTTTCATTAACATTACAGAAGAGGCGCTGCGGATACTTTCATCTGCTGCTACGGATCTTCTTACCTGCTTTCATCTTTGTGAAGAGAATCATATCATTCATTTGTCTGCTTATGATATGGAGCGGTATATAACACTGACGGATAGGTATCTGAAAATTTCCCATTCTTCAGAGTATGGTAACGATCTCATGGGGATTTATTTCCTTACGGAACTGATTTTATTTACAAACCGGCTATTTGGCGATACGAAAAGAAGAAGATACGATAATGTTATGCCTGTGCTTGTGTCAAATACGATGCAGTATGTGGAGGAACATCTGACTGAGGATATCTCTCTTTTGAAGCTCAGTCATTGTTTGAACTACAGCAGCAAATATATCAGTGTGCAGTTTAAAAGACATACAGGGTTATCCCTTCGGGAGTATATATTAGACCAGAAGATTGAATGTTCCAAAAGGCTGCTGATGGCAGGCGGCAGTGTTTCTGATGCCTGCCTGGGTTCGGGGTTCAGTGATTATTCTAATTTCATACGCAGTTTTAAAAAAAAGACAGGCATCTCTCCCGGACGTTTTAGAAAAGAAAAAAATAGCATGAAATAATTTAAAGCTGAAGCGACAAAAACTTACAATTTATTACAAACACTATATCTTGTACTAGATCTGGTGTTTTTTTTATACCAAAACTACATATGGTGGTTGGCCTATATCAAAGCTACTGAAAATTAAGGGCTTATATCAAATGGGTGTCAAAAAAATGCTTGCCTAAATCCCTAAAGTGGAGTAAAATCTAATTAAAAGTGGAGCAAAGTGGAGTAAAGTGGTGTGAAGTGGTAGCTTGAAACACACTTCTAAACATGCCGCCATAGGCGGCACAAATAATTTTATGGCTAAAATACCGGATTGATCTCAGCTCCGCTTCGGTCCGTGCTGAACAGGCATCCACTGTTTTAGTCACACTTTTTTTCCACAGGAGGAAGTTGGTGAAGTCTTATGTTCATGGGAACCTATGAACACAGTATCGACACAAAAGGTAGAGTGATCATCCCGGCAAAGTTCAGAGAACAGCTCGGGGATTCTTTTGTTGTTACACTGGGACTGGATGGATGCCTGTTTGTGTATCCAGAGAGCGAGTGGCAGGACTTCGTCAAGGAACTGAGAGAACTTCCGGGCAGTAAGGAAGCCCGTAAATTACAGAGATACTTCATGGCAGGAGCTGCACCCTGCGATGTGGACAAGCAGGGACGTGTTCTGATCCCCGCCAATTTGAGAGAAAAAGCGGAGTTGGAAAAGGATATTGTCTTTGTGGGGGTAATGAGCAAAATCGAGATATGGAGTAAGGAACATTGGGATGAAAATGACGACTTTGAAAATGTAGATGAGATCGCAGAACATATGTCTGAACTTGGACTTTCGTACTGATCCTGGTGACTGGATGCCGCCAGACCAGGCGGGGCAGATAGCTAAATGGAGGAAACGATGGAATTTAATCACATATCAGTGCTATTAAAGGAATGTATCGAAGGTCTGAGTATCGATCCAGAAGGAATCTATGTAGATGGTACTCTTGGCGGAGCCGGCCACGGTTATGAGGTCTGCAGACGTCTCTCCGAAAGGGGAAGATTCATCGGAATCGATCAGGACGAGGACGCCATCATGGCATCGACGGAGCGGCTCTGTGAATTTGGAGACAAAGTTACGATCATAAAAAGCAATTATGTACATATGAAACAGGTACTTGCCGAACAAGGAATTGATAAGGTGAACGGCATCCTTTTGGATCTGGGTGTGTCATCCTATCAGTTGGATACGGAGGAGAGAGGATTTTCGTACATGGCAGATGCGGCGCTGGATATGCGGATGGACCGCACACAGATGCTGACTGCTGCAGATGTGGTGAATTCCTATCCAGAGGAGAAATTATGCCAGATACTTAGGGATTATGGAGAAGAACGCTTTGCCAGAAGTATCGCAAAGCATATTGTACAGAGACGTCAGGAAAGGGCGATAGAGACCACAGGAGAATTGGTGGATATCATTCGTGCTTCTATGCCTGAAAAGGCGAAAAACAGCAAGGGACACCCGGCGAAACGAAGCTTTCAGGCGATCCGCATTGAGGTTAATCATGAGCTGGAGGTTCTCCAGGAAGCGTTGGAGGATATGGTGTCGCTGCTGGCAGATGGGGGAAGGTTGTGTATCATCACCTTTCATTCGCTGGAAGACCGGATGGTGAAGAATTTTTTTCGCAGGATGGAACATCCCTGTACCTGTCCGCCGGATTTTCCGGTGTGTGTCTGTGGAAATAAAACAAAAGGGAAAGTGATTACAAGAAAACCGACTCTTCCAGGAGAGGAAGAACTGGCAGGAAATAAACGCTCAAAGAGCGCCAAGCTTCGTATCTTTGAACGGAGAGACTAGGGGGATTTATAGGATGGCAGGAAAGACGACTTACATATACGGAAATACGGCGCGAAAGCTAAGCGCAGAGCCGGCGAGGCGGATCGAACGAGAGCCGGGCAGGCGGCCTCAGAGAAGACCACAGCCGGTAAAGAGAAGACGGGTAGACCGGGTTTCTGTCGCGCTTATCGTTATAACATTTGCCATAGCGTTCTCAGTGTGCTATTATTATCTAAAACTGCAGTTTCAGAATACCTATCTTAGCAAAGGTGTGGTAGGACTTGAGAGCGAAGTGGTGGAGATGGAAAAGGAAAATTCCAACGCACTTCAGGAGCTGGAAGAAGAGCTGGATCTGGGAGCGATCTACAAAAAGGCAACCAAGGAGCTCGGGATGAAAAGTGCTAAAAGCGACCAGATCTATACTTATGAAAGCAAAAAGAGTACACAGGTAAGACTGCATAATAAGTAGGAAAAGGTGAATTGGAATGGTGATCCGCAGAAGAGTCCACAGGATAAGAAGAAGACCAAAAAGATTTACAAGAGGGATGAAACAAACCCTCTTTCTCTTTTTGGTGTTTGTTTTTCTATTGTTTCTGGCCCTTGGCATAAGAATATATACATTGAACAGGGACAATGGAGACGCCTATAAAAAGCAGGTGTTTTCCCAGCAGTCCTATACCAATAAGGTGCTGAGTTTCAGACGGGGGGCGATTAAGGACCGCAATGGAACGATCCTTGCCCAGAGCGTCCGTAAATTCAATCTGATCCTGGAGCCGAGAACGATTCTGGCAGATCCGGAGGTGAAGGCGGATACCCTGGCGGCGATTGCCCAGTATTTTGCCTTTGATACCAGCAGCATAGAGCAGATTCTTGCGGAGCATCCGGAATCCATGTACCAGCATGTGGATGGGCTGAAAGAACTTACCAGGGAGCAGATCTCCGGATTTTTAAAGGAGATAGAAGAGAATAAAAAGAAGAAAAAGGATAAAAAAAAGATACAGGGCGTTTGGTTTGAGGAAATATTTACCAGGGAGTATCCGCTGGATACGATAGGCGCTAATGTCATAGGATTTACTTCCTCAGAAAATCAGGGTACCTACGGTGTGGAAGGGAGTTACAACGACAAACTTAACGGAAAAAATGGCAGGGAGTACGGCTATTTTGATGCCAATATGGATTTTCAGAGAACGGTAAAAAAGGCAGTAAATGGAAATTCTGTAGTGCTGACGCTGGACGCCAATGTGCAGAGGATCGTAGAACAGCAGATCAAAAAGTATAACAGTGATGTGGGGGCAAAAAACATAGGTGTTCTGGTAATGAACCCTAAAAATGGAGAAATACTTGCCATGGCTTCCCAGAATAATTACAATCTGAATGAGCCAAGAGATCTCTCTCTGATGTACACTCAGGAAGAAATTGCAGGAATGGACGAAGAAACTACGAGCAAAAATCTGATGGAGATGTGGTCGAATTTCTGCATCGCTCATGATTACGAGCCAGGATCTACTTTTAAACCTTTTACGATAGCGGCAGCACTGGATGAAGGAACGGTAAAAGACTCAGATTCCTTTGGGTGTACCGGAGTAAAAAACGTGGCGGGAACAGAGATTCACTGTGCGGTTCGCAGCGGTCATGGAGTCGTGTCATTGCAGAAGAGCCTGATGGAATCCTGCAACAGTGCCCTTATGAAGATCGGAGAAGATCTTGGAAGAGCCAATTTTAGTAAATATAATAAGATTTTCGGATTCGGTCTGAAAACGGGTATTGACCTGCCGGGAGAGAGTGCCGGTTTAATTCATACAGAAGAGGAACTGAACCCGGTAGAACTTGCTACCAGCAGTTTTGGACAGACCCAGACGGTGACCATGGTTCAGATGGCTGCAGGATTTTCCTCCCTTTTAAATGGAGGAAATTATTATCAACCTCATATTGTTAAAGAGATCCAGAACGAAAACGGTGCGGTATTAGAGAATACTGAGCCTATTGTGGTGAAAAGGACAGTATCGGAGGCCACCAGCCGTCTGATTCGGAAGTACATGAAAGCCACGGTGGAAGAGGGAACGGCAGAACCGGCGCAGGTTAAGGGGTATTCCATTGGTGGAAAGACCGGAACGGCGGAGAAGAGGCCGGTGACAGATAAAAAATATCTGGTTTCTTTTATTGGATGTGTCCCGGCAGAAGATCCACAGGCAGTCGTCTATGTAATTATCGATGAACCCAATGTGGAGGATCAGGCCCACAGTACTTATGCCACGGAATACGCCTCAAAGATCATGAAAAAAATCCTTCCGTTTTTGGGGATCTACTCGGATGCGAAGGAGACTCCTGCTCCATCAGCAGAAGATGGAAAACCGGCAGAGAATGACCCGGCGGCAGAAGGCGGACAGCCAAAAGAGAATGATCCGGCGGCAGATGGGGGAAAACCGGCAGAAGGTACGCCGACTGAGGAAGAATAGGTATATCTTTATTCCCTTTATAATACATTAATAAAGATATATGTTTCTGAGGAGGCAGTATGCTGGTCAGGCATAAGACATATCAAAGACAGAATTTGTTTCTGACGCTCTTTGTGTTTGCACTTATTCTCACCTGTATGATGGCAAGGCTTGGATATCTGATGATTTATCGGGCAGACTATTATGGGGTGCTGGCAAAAGAGCTGCATGAGAGAGAGCGGGCGATCAAAGCTGAGCGGGGAAAGATACTCGACCGCAACGGCAACCTTCTGGCGGGCAATGTTTCCGTGTCTACGATCTCTGTCATACACAGCCAGGTCAAAGAGCCAGAGCGGGTAATATCCATTTTATCCAAAGAGCTTGAGATCGATGAGGCGACAATCCGGAAAAAAGTGGAAAAAGTTTCCTCCCGTGAGAAGATAAAATCCAATGTAGAAAAAGAAGTTTCCGACAGGATCCGGGGCTACCGTCTGGCGGGGGTCACGGTGGATGAGGACTATAAAAGATACTACGAATACGGCTCCCTTGCCTCAAAGGTTTTAGGATTTACCGGTGGAGACAACCAGGGGATCATTGGTCTGGAAGTTTCTTATGAAAAGTTTTTAAAAGGAATCGACGGTTCCATCCTGACGATGACTACAGCAGGGGGAACGGAGATCAAAAATGGTGCGGAAGACCGGATCGAGCCGGTGGCGGGCTGGACGCTGACCACAAGTCTGGATCTGAATGTGATGAAGTATGCAAACCAGGTGGCATATACCCTGTTAGAGCAGAAGCAGGCGAAGACGGTGGAGATCATTATCATGAACCCGCAGAACGGGGAAATATATGCCATGGCCAACGCGCCGGAATTTGATCTCAACCATCCCTACGAGCTGACGGAGGGTTCCGAGGGGTTGTCACAAAAAGAAAAGATGGATAAGCTGAATAACCAGTGGAGAAACCTTGCAGTTAGTGACACCTATGAGCCGGGATCAACGTTTAAAGTCATTACCACTGCAGCGGCATTGGATAAGGGAGTTGTGAAGATGACAGACACCTTTTCCTGTCCGGGGTATAAAATAGTGGAAGACCGCAGGATACGGTGCCATAAGACCACAGGGCATGGTTCGGAAACTTTTCTACAGGGGATCATGAATTCCTGTAACCCGGTTTTCATGGAAGTGGGGGCCAGAGTTGGTGTGAGTGGAATGTTTGAGGAAATAAATCGGTTAGGGATTCTGAAAAAAACTGGCATCGACGTGCCAGGAGAAGCGGGAACCATTATGCATAAGAAGGAAAATGTGGGTGCGGTGGAACTTGCCACAATGTCCTTCGGACAGTCTTTTCAGTTGTCTCCGATCCGGATGCTGACTTCCATCTCCCAGATTATAAATGGAGGAAAGAGCATTACGCCGCATTTTGGTGTCAGCGCTACAAACAGCGATGGTACGGTGATGAAAAAATTTGCCTATAGCAGTGGCGAAGAAGTGATCACTGAGGAGAAATCAAAAGAGATCTGCGAGGCACTGGGTCATGTGGTGACAGAAGGCGGAGGAAAAAATGCCGCAGTGGAGGGATATATGGTGGGGGCCAAGACAGGAACCAGCCAGAAACTTCCCAGAGGAAACGGAAAATATATTGCATCCTGTATGGGATTTTCCCCGGTGGAGAACCCACAGGTGATTGCACTGGTCCGCATCGATGAACCCCAGGGGCTGTATTATGGTGGAACCATCGCGGCGCCGGCGATTTCATCGATCTATACAAACATTCTTCCGTATCTTCTCGAAGAATAAACCCTTGCGATTGTGGTAGTAATGGAGTACAATTACAATTGCATGATTTGCAAAATAAATTTCGATAAAATGAGGTGTAAAAGGTGAATTTTAATTTAAGTATTTTGATGCCGGTAGTTATTTCTTTTGGAATCAGTGTGATCCTGTGTCCGATCATCATTCCCTTTCTGCGGAAGCTTAAGTTTGGGCAGTATGTGAGAGATGACGGTCCGGAATCCCATCTAAAAAAGGCAGGGACGCCTACTATGGGCGGTCTCGTTATTCTGGTTTCAATCCTTCTTACGTCTCTGATCTACATAAGAAGATATCCCGATATCATACCGGTTCTGTTTATGACCTTGGGATTTGGGATCATTGGCTTTTTGGATGATTATATCAAAGTTGTGATGAAGCGGTCTCTGGGATTGAAGCCCCTGCAGAAAATGTTTGGTCAGTTTATTGTCACTGTCATTTTTGTATATTACTACTTCAATGTGGCGAAGATAGAGGCATCCATTGTGATCCCATTTACCGGGGGAGTGGTATTTAATATGCCAGACTGGCTTTTTATCATCTTTGTGTTTATTGTTGTGCTGGGGACTGTCAATGGCGTAAACTTTACCGACGGTCTGGATGGGCTGGCCTCGGGAGTCACTGCCATCGTGGCGACATTTTTTACGGTGGCGGCGCTGGCGATCAATGCGGCTATGGCTCCGATTACGGGAGCAGTGGTGGGAAGCCTTTTGGGATTTCTGCTGTTTAATACGTATCCGGCAAGGGTGTTTATGGGAGATACGGGGTCGCTGGCACTGGGTGGTTTTGTGGCTTCCATTGCGCTTATGCTGCGCATGCCGCTCTTTATCGTGATCGTTGGATTGATCTATCTTTTAGAAGTGATCTCGGTTATGCTCCAGGTAGGTTACTTTAAGATTACCCATGGCAAGCGGATCTTTAAGATGGCACCGATCCACCATCATTTTGAATTGAGTGGTTTTTCAGAGACTCAGGTGGTGGCAGCCTTCAGCATTGTTACGGCGATCTTATGTCTGCTGGGACTTATGGCGATGTAAAGACGATGTTTGAAAAAGTGAGGAATCAATATGAATCTAAAGGATAAAAAGGTTTTGGTTGTCGGTCTCGGAAAAAGCGGAATGGCAGCATATGAACTGTTGAAGAAGATGGGGGCGCTGGTGAGCCTCTATGACGGAAATAAAGAAATGAAGATTGAGTCGGTGGATGTGCCGCTATATCTGGGAGATCTTCCGGAAGAAATGTTTACCGGGTTTGATTGTGCGGTTTTCAGTCCCGGTGTTCCATTGGATATTCCGGCAGCCCGGTATCTGATCCATAACAAGGTACCGGTGATCGGTGAGATCGAGCTGGCCTGGCTGATGGAGAGAGGGCAGGTGATGGGGATCACGGGAACCAATGGAAAGACTACCACCACTACACTGACCGGTGAGATCATGAGGGCGTATAATCAGAAGACCTTTGTGGTAGGAAACATTGGAAATCCTTATACAAAAGAGGTACTAAAGAGTGAAAAGAATTCCGTGACGGTGGCGGAGATCAGTAGTTTTCAGCTGGAGACCATCGATACTTTTGCGCCGAAGGTAAGTGCGGTGCTGAATATCACACCAGATCACTTGAACCGCCATGGGACCATGGAAAACTATATTGATGCCAAGATCAGTATAACGAAAAATCAGGGGGCTGATCAGCTCTGTGTCCTGAACTACGAAGATGAAGTGCTCCGGGAGAGAGCCCGTCATATGAGATGCCGGACCTTGTTTTTTAGCAGCAAAAGAAAACTCAGCCAGGGTATGTACAAGGATGGGAACGGTAATCTGGTGATGGCGGAGGATGGAAGGGTGATCCTGAATCAGAAGGAAACCCGTCTTCCGGGGGATCACAACGCGGAAAATATCATGGCGGCACTGATGATGGTGTTTGAGATGGGGGTTCCAGAAGAGCTTGCGGCAGAGGTGGTGCGGAATTTCCGACCGGTGGAACACCGGGTGGAGTTTGTAAGATCTTTGAATGGAGTGGATTATTACAACGACTCCAAGGGAACCAATCCCGATGCGGCGATTAAGGGAATTCAGTCCATGGACCGGCCGACGGTGCTCATCGGCGGCGGATATGATAAGGGCGGAGATTTTTCGGAATGGATCCGGAGCTTTGACGGAAGAGTGAAACGTCTTTTGCTCCTGGGTGCTACCAGGGAGAGGATTGCCCAGAATGCAAAGGATTGTGGATTTACAGATTATCAGTTTGTGGATACACTGGAGGAGGCGGTGAGTACAGCCAGTGAGCTGGCTGCGGCGGGAGATGCGGTGCTTTTGTCGCCGGCATGTGCCAGCTGGGATATGTTTGATTCCTACGAGCAGCGGGGGAATATGTTTAAAGAATTAGTGAATGGTTTGGAGTGAGATCGGAATGAAAAAAAGCG
>JAAVZE010000197.1 GCA_022791495.1 Eubacterium sp. | reverse complement strand
TAATGGAAAAAAAGATAAAAAATTAAATTGTGAAATGCCGCCGACAGACGAAAAGATAAAATTTATCAAAATAGAGATAGGGAGGGGAACAGAGTGAAACAGGGAATAAAACTGGAACTGTACAGAGCGTTTCATAATGCGAGTTTTCCAATTGCGGTATTTTTGGGCAGCATCATTACTGTGGTTCAGTTTGTGTTTCGGGTACTTCCTGAAATGAATAATATTGTAGATACAAATTTAAATCTAAGCTATCCGTTATCTGTATTTAATACCTGTCTTATGCTTGATTTGGGAGGATTTTATTCTTATTTATATTATAATGCAATTATGCTGATTGCAGTAATTCCTTTTGGCGTTTCTTATTACACAGATTTAAGGGAGGGTTATATAAAAAATGTATATACAAGGATGGATAGAAAAGGATATTTAACAGGGAAGTACATCGCAGTATTTGTATCGGCAGGTTTCGTGTGTGTAATACCATTAATCCTGAATCTTTTGCTTACATCGATGGTTATGCCGTCGCTTCTTCCACAGGCGGCAACTGCAAGATTTTCCATTGGAGGGTTTGCTATGCTAAAAGAAGTGTTTTATATGCATCCATGGATTTACATTGGGATTTATCTGCTGATTGATTTTGTTATGACAGGTTTATTTGCCTGCATGACTCTTGTAGTGACAAAATTTGTTTATAACAGATATATTGTGCTGTTTGTTCCATTTTTATTTTTTATCCTTGTGCAGACAGTCGCCCAGTTTTCTTATTACAATGCGGCGGGACCTTATTTTATTATGGATGCGAGTCAGACAATATGGGAAAATCTGCCTACTGTCATAATAGAAATAGTTTTTTTATTTTTATTTACGTTTATAACTTTTTATTTAATGGGAGGCAGGAAAAGAGATGTGTTATAAGAAGATGTTAGTGGTAATTTTACCATTTATTTGTATTGCCTGTATAGCCATGATTTACAATGTCAACCGTGTTTATCCCATGCCAGAGGATATTTTCTATACAGAGGGAGAAACGGCAGTATACAAAGGACTGGATATAACCATAGGCGAGCTTGAGCTGTATCAAAATGAACAGGTGCAGACAGTATACCCTGAAATTTATTCCGGTTTTGACTCAAGCGGCAAGGATACAGATACGAATATAATTATAGCAAATATTAAGATAAAAAATACCACAGACAGAAAGATTTCTTTGAGAAAGGAAGGCATTGTTACATGGTCGGTTGAAGCGGCGTATGTGGGAAATGATGTAGACTTATCCTGCTTTATGATGTTGAATCCAGAATATACAGGTTCATTTGAAGCAGGCGCAGAGCTGGAAGTAAAACTTGTTTATCCTATCGCAGACAGGTATTTATCATGGGAAAAATTAAATAACAGCGATATTAAGGTGATATATTCTTATTACCCGACGAAAAATTATATTTTATATGAGGCGAAAAGGCGGTGATTGAATGAAGATAGAAGTAAAGGATTATACGAAAATAATAAAAGGAATCACTATATTAGACAATATAAATATCACTTTTGAATC
>JAAVZE010000158.1 GCA_022791495.1 Eubacterium sp. | reverse complement strand
TTCATAAATCGTGTCCTTTCTTTTATGTAACAGGGAATATGAATATAAAAAATTTAATTAATAAAAAAATGAGGAATTTTAAGAGAAGATAGAAGTATTATAACTCAAAAATGAGAAAGAGGAAAGCAAAAATATAAGTTTGGCTGAAGTTGTTGACAAAATGGTGTATAAGTCCGTATAATAAAGCAAAGCAGCAGTTATGTGCTGAAAAATAAATGAAGGAAGTGTATAATGCAGTTACAGACAGTAAGAATTAAAAATTTTCGTGGGATTGAGGATTGGGAAATTGAATTAAAACCGGGCTTTAATTTAATTAAAGGCGAAAATGGGAAAGGAAAAACATCTATTTTGGAGGCAATTTCTGTTGGATTAGGTGGTTTTACAGTAAACCTGGATGGAGTACAGACGAGAGCTTTTTCCAAAAAAGATGTTCGTGAATTATGCATTTCTGTTGGTCAGGGTTCTTATAATAAAACATCTATAATGCCAGCAGAAGTTTCTATAACAGCAGATTTAAATGGAGAAATATATAACTGGACAAGAGAAAGAAAAAGTTTAAAATCATCCAGAGGTACCATACAGCCAAGAGATATTTGTCAAAAAGCAGAATTAATGACACAGGATAATAGCTGTGATTTGCCGATATTATCCTATCTTGGAGCCGGAAGGATATGGATGAAAAAAAATGAAAAATCGGAGACGGCTTTACGTAAGCAATATTTTCGTATTACCGGATATGAGGATGCCTTATCTGAATCAGTGAATATTCAACTTCTTCAAAACTGGTGTGCAAAGATGGAGCAGATTGCATGGCAGAAGGAGACAAAGATTGCAGAATATGAGGCTGTAAAAACGGCGGTGGAAAATTTTATGCAGTATATGGAGCCGAATAAAAAGTATAGAGTTTTTTATGATAAACAGCAGGAGGAGCTGATATATGAAGAAGGACAAGCGGCTTTGCCTATCAGAGAATTAAGTGCTGGTTATCAATCACTGATATGGATAGTGTTGGATATTGCATACCGTATGGCTGTGCTGAATCCATATAAAGAAGAAAGAATTGTCGAAACTTATGGTGTAGTATTGATTGATGAACTTGATATGCATTTGCATCCAAAATGGCAATGGAATATTATAGATGCATTAAGAAGAGTATTTCCAAATGTACAATTTATAGCTACAACACATTCGCCAATACTTTTTGCATCAGCAAGAAATGTCTGGTTGATAGATATAGAGAATAAAGAAATAGAATACGAATATTCACATTATGGAATTGATATTAATACCTCTGTAAACACATATCAGGAAACACAAGAAATGCCTGCTGAAATAAAGGAAAAGGCAGATAAGTTCTTTCATGCTATGGATATGGAAAATTATAAGGACGCTCAAAAGATTTTGGAAGAACTGGAAAATAATACTGCACCGGCATATCCATTATTATTGGAAATGCGAACAAGATATGAACTGGAAACTACTTTTTTGGAGGAATAAATGCTGTTTATAAGAAAAGGAAGTGAACCTGATTCACTGATAAAATACCGAAAAGAAAAATTTGCATACTATGATGGTTATGAAAAGAAGGATGATATTCGCAAGAAGTTACTGGAAGAACAGGGATATCTGTGTGCATATTGTATGAGAAGAATTAATATAAAAAATATGAAAATAGAACACTGGTATCCCGAAGACAGGTTAAGTGATGTAAAAAAGCTGGAATATAGTAATATGCTTGGAGTCTGTACGGGACATATTGAGGGAACAAAAGGGGTTGATGATACATGCGATACTCATAAAGGAAATATTTTGATTACGGTGAGTCCTCTGGATATGAGTACACTGAGTAAAATAAAATATCGAACATCTACTGGGGAAATATATTCGGAGGATAAACAAATACAGAAAGATTTGAATGATACATTAAATTTAAACAGCAGCAAACATTTGCTTAGTATAAATAGAAAGACTGTGCTGAATACTGTTATAATGGAAATGAGTAAAATGCAGAAGAAAGGCATTTGGAGTCGCAGAGTGATTGAAAGTATAAAGGAACAGTATGAAAAGATGGATATAACAGGAAAGAAAAAGGAATACGCAGGAATTGTTTTATGGTATTTAAATAAAAAACTTAAACAGAAAACATAAAAAATGACCAGAAAAATGTAAATTTATACCACAAGTATAATGACAAGTGGATATTTTTGTGTTATATTATAAGAAATATAATTAATATAAGGAATGATTTGCTGGTGTTATCATAATCATTAGATATTTGTCACAGCATAATGTTTTATATTTAGTCGTAGATATAATGAAGATAAAGAAAATTTTTAAAGGTATTTATAGGAAATGTAGAATGATTTTTTATAAAGTAAAAAGGATGAGAATATTCGGAAAGGAAAGAAAGATGACAAACACAGTTATTATTTTTGCAAGTCTTAATAGTGAGAGTCTTCAGACGCTGCTTTTAGAGTGGGGTCTGAATTTGTTGTATTCATATAAGGGAGCGCAGAAAGAAATAGCTGG
>JAAVZE010000152.1 GCA_022791495.1 Eubacterium sp. | reverse complement strand
GAAGCTGCCAATGCTGGTAAGTTTTAATATTTAAGCTGAAAAAGTTTTCATTTTGAGGATTTCTCAAGTCGTAGTTTGGTTTGGGAAATCCTTAAATTTTGTTTATACATATTGTTCTATTTAGTTCTTAGTTAATAATAGCTGCTATGTTCTTTTCTGTTAATAAAATGATAGTTTTTGTGATTATTATAATTTAAAAAATAATAAGAGCTATCACAATACAATTTTTCAATTGTTAATATGACAGCTCCATGTTATTTAGAAGGTATCTTTAAATTTTTCATAACTAAAGTTTCAAGATTCCTGAGAATTTGATTTCCCGATTATTATATGTATCAATTATATTTATAGATATATTTAATGTAAAGGTTTTTCTTTATATTCTTCCAGCCAATAAGAATAATATTCATTAGTCCATGTTGTTCCATCATAAAAAGTTGCAGAATAGACACATGCAAGAATAGTAGAAATATTATGTGGTGTATCTATTTCTGAACCTAACCCATCGCCATATGTGCCTCCAGGCAAAACATTAGCATCCGTTGCTAAGACCATTTTTTCATAAGATGGATTAAAATCAACTGGTGCTTTTATTTTTACAGGATATCCACTGCTATCAAATGCTAGAAAACCAATTTTATAACTCTTTATAGTTTGTTCACTATTATTTTGGATAACAGCTGTTAACATATCAGGGTATAAAGAAGTATACTTATCAGACTGTTTCTTTACTATTGGAGTTCCTACAACGCTTACTTTTTGATTGTTTTTTAAAGTCTCTATTTTTGCGATTCTATCTAATTCTGATTTTTCATTATATTTTTTTTCATATTCTTCTTTTTTTTGGATCAGTTCAGCATCATCTTTTATTAAATTTAGTGCATTTACAATGGCATTTTTTGCTTTTAAATAATTCTCTTCAGAAGCATATTGATTTGCTTCTGTAATACATAAAGATTTATATTCTTGTATTAATTTAGTGATATTGATTTGCGCAGTTTCATAATTTTTATTAGTCTTATCAACCTTTCTGTACGAGTCTATTGCTTTTTTATATTCTTCATTTTTTTCGTATTCAGTTCCCTTGTCATATGAAGTATTAGAATCTTGTTGTGTATCAATATAATTTAATGCTTTATTAGATTCTGTTTTAATTACATCAAATTGTCTTAATTCTTGCAATTGTTTTTTTGCATCATCATATTTTAATGTATTGTTATTATAATCAATTTTGATTTTTTCTATTTTTTCTAACAGATCTTCCTTTATAATTTCTTCTTGGTCTTCCTTTCCTTGAATATTTTGTTCATAAATTTTTTTTGCCGATTCAATATCTTGGTTATCAATTTTTGCTAAAAAATCTTTAGTTGAATTTGGCATCAAAAAAAATATACATATGCTAACTATAATAAGTACACATAAAATTATAGGAATACTGATTATATATTTCTTTTTTATTGTCCTACTATTTTTTTTGTTGAATACATAACCACAATGAGGACAACTATTTAATGTATCACTCATTTCTTTTCTACATTCAGGACATTGAATTAAAGCCATAAATTTTCTCCTTTTTAATTAAATTTATTATAATTATACTTGATTTCGACAAAATATTCAAGAAATAATTTAAAAAACCGAAGAAAATTTTACACTATCTTATATATTTTACTATTAAAATAATTAAATCATAAAAGTATATACCAAAAAAATATAAGCTTAAAATATTACTTTTTGTATATGCTATGATACAATCTAAATAAGAACGAGTATACATATAGAAAAATTTAACAAACAAAATCATTCAGAAGATGTTTTTTGATGTATAATAAGTTTGTATAACAAAAAAATAAATTGGAGGAAAACATGATAAAATTATTAATTATAGAAGATGATGTTCAACTGAATACCGCACTGAAAATCTATTTTGAAAAGACTCAGTATCTTGTATTTCAAGCATTTAACTGCAAAGAGGCCAGACAGATGATAAAAAGGGAGCCGGATATTATCATTGTGGATGTTGGACTTCCAGACGGTTCTGGAATAGATTTATGCAGACATATGCTGGCAGATAAAAAAATTCCCGTTATCTTTCTTACTGCCAGAGATGAGGAAAAAGATATTTTAGAGGGATATGAAGCAGGATGCAAGGAATATGTAACAAAGCCTGTTTCTCCAAAGGTATTATTAAAAAAATTAGAAGTCATATTAAAACGAGAGAGCAATTCCGAAAAAATTCTTATTTATCATGAGCTTAAAATTGATTTTGAAAAAGCACGGGTATGGATAGAAAACAGTGAAATTAAACTTACATCAAAAGAATGGAAAGTTTTGGAAATATTATCAAAAAACAGAGAAAAAATCATAACAAAGGAAATGATTCTTGAACAAATCTGGGATATCGAAGGAAATTATGTAGAGGAGCATGTCATAGCAGTTGTAATTAACAGATTAAGGAAGAAAATAGAAAAAGATATCAAAAATCCGGTTTATATAAAAAATATTTTTGGCGTAGGTTATACTTTTGGAGATTGAATCTTATGAAAAAAATTATATTATATGGAATACTATTATTTAGTTACAGTTTTCTTGGGATATTTCTGTTATATAAAAAAGAATGGCTGTTTCTTTCTTTTTTTCTGCTTCTGGCTTTGGGAAACGGATACTTGAATAAAAAGAGAAACGAGGAGTATATGGCAGAGCTGAAAAAAATTTCAGAATCTCTTGAAATGGTATTACAAAAGAAGAAAATATCTTATCAACCAGATTATACAGATTTATTTGAAGATAGAATTCTTTTTCAGATATACAGAATAAATGAAGTAAACCTTGGATATCAAGCAGAACTGGAAAAAGAACAGGAAAGCATGAAACAGCTTCTGGCAGAAATTGCACATCAGCTTCGTACTCCTCTTGCAAATATGGAAACATATTTTGCTTTACTAGAGGATAAGGAGATTCCAAAAGAAGAGCTACATTCCTATTTACAGGCTGTAAAATCTTCAGAAGAAAAAATCAAGTTTTTAGTAGAGAATTTTATTCTTGCTGCACGTATGGAAAAACATATTATTCAAATTCATAAAACGTGCAAAAATCTGAAGGAGACAGTTGCAAAAGCAATTTTTCAGATATATAAAAAAGCGCAAAACAAGAATATATTAATTGAACTTAGAGAAGAAATTAAACAAGGAAAATTTAAACAAGGAAAGATTAAACAAGGAAAGATAGAGGCACAGCCGGTTTATCATGACCAGCACTGGCTTTGTGAAGCGATTTGTAATCTGCTTGATAACAGTATTAAATATTCACCAGAATCGTCCTGTATTTTGGTAATATTGCGAAGCAATGAAATGTTTTCGGAAATTTGCATAGAAGATAACGGAATTGGAATTGAAGAAGGAGAAGAAAATAAAATTTTTCAAATCTATTATCGAGGAAACAGAATATCCAGTCAAAATGGATATGGGATGGGACTATTTATAACAAGAGAAATTATAAAACAGCATGAAGGCTTTTTAAAGGCAAAAAGAAAAAGTACGGGACTCGCAGTTTCCATCTTTTTGCCAGAATGTAAAATAGTTTCAGAATAAGGTTGTAGATTTTGTCTTTTGTGATAAATTTGAGAGATTTATTTGATAATATAAATAAAACACAAAAAGGAGAGACAAAATTTATGAGTATCGTTTGTACAAAAAATT
>JAAVZE010000154.1 GCA_022791495.1 Eubacterium sp. | reverse complement strand
TTTCAGGTAAGTATTCAAACGCTTCATAAATTTCTTCCCCACTTCTTCCAGTCCGTCAATGATTATTTGTATATCGTTCTTATCCAGCTTTTTAAGGTCTGCACAGCTTGACCATCTGCCCGGCTCACACTCTGGATTATCACATATTCTGACAACACTATAACCCTTCAAAATACTCTTTTTCGGCTGCATTATGTAATGTGTCATTGTGTAACATTCTTTTCTATTTTCAAGACATTCTTTCAATGCTTCTATTTCATCGGTTATCTGCTCCATATTTTTATTAATAAAATAGTTCACATCTTCATTTGCCTTTTCCGCCAAGTCCTGCGCTTCTTCAAATTCTTCCTGTGTACATCTTCCATATTCCCCCATTCCAAAGCAGAAGTCTTTTTGAATTGCGGGCTTATCTATGCTGATGATGTTCCCATTTGACAACTCTACAACATAGGCACATTCTTTTCTTGCAAATTCTTGCATACGCTCGTCTTTCTTTCAGACTTCACTACAAATAACATTCATGTATTTTTCTTTCAGTTCTTTTTGATTTGCCATAATCTTCACCCTTTTACCTTTCTTTTATTTTTCTATCCTCTGGCTTCTTCCGGCAGATTTAGAACTGCTCTGCAGTGTATTACAGGGCAGTATTAAACCGCCATACACCCTCTCAGGCTACAAGATTCAAAATCTCGTTTCTTTTGGTTTTTATCATTCTTTTAGCGGTCTTGATGTCAATTTGTCCGCCTGTCATCTTGACTATAAGCTCTGAAACTGCTGCAAAAACGTTGTATTCGGCTTGATATGCTTTTTCAAAAGCCTTTTCTTTTTCTTCGCTTATTGGCTCCGCTTCATATTCCGCATCTGCCTTGTCTGCAATTTCCTCAAGCCTTGTTAATTCTTCCAATCTCTTTTTTAATTCATTCATCATTAAATTTACCTTTTAACCTTTCTTTGCCTTTGATTTCTCCACTCTGCGATTTATACGGGCTTGTGACCGCTTGAAAAGCGCTTGTCTGCTTCTTTTCAAGCTGCATTAAAGATTTTTGTCTTATAAAACTCTTAACCGCCGTTTTTGTGTACCGTGCCACTATCAGCAATACTGCCATCCCTTTTGGGTAAGTACATACACCATACACCTCCTTATATTTCTACACGGAGCCTGAAGTGGTGGGAACTATACGCAACCCTTCAATATGGAAAAGTGATTCACACTCTGGTTATCTAACCCTCTTCCAGTTTTACGCCTTGCGGATTTCTACATATAATTATTTCTATGTAAGCGGCTTAATCTATTTTTAAGCCGGTAAACGCCCAAACCGGAAATCGAATCCGGTGTGTGTTGCTTGCTCCTACTGGGCGGGAAATAGTTTTGTTTATGTTTTTATTATTTAATTTATTTTTTCATTAACTTTGTGAGCATATAATAACACACTTGTTTTTATATGTCAAGTGTGTTTTCTAAATTTCTTTATGAAATCATGAATTTATTTGTATTAAAAAAGGCACTGCCTATACAATGCCTTCCTAATACTCTCTGCCATCCGGAAATCGAAAACAAGAAATATAGTCACATCCCATCGCCTTTGCCATTTTTTCAAGTTCTTGTTTTGTAAATTTCCCCGTTTTCATTCTTTGTATCAATGATGATGGAGACATTTCAATTTTTTTACAAAATTCTTTTTGGCTTAATCCACTATGAATTAATGCTGTTTCTATTTGTTCCTGTATAGTAATTTCTTTCGCCTCCTTAAACTGCTACATCCTTAAATAAATCCGGTTCTGGTATAATCTCCCCATCTTCTATAGCTGTTTCAATCCATAAGTCTTTTGCTATATCAATTTCTTTTAATGCTTCCTCTCTTGTTTCTCCATGAGCCATACATCCATGTAATTCGGGAATACTTGCTACATAAATTTTATCTTGTGGGTCATATTGTATAAATATAGAATATTCTGCCATTTTAAAACCTCCTTATTATAAACCATGTTTTATAATAATATTTCTTAATTGTCTGACCTGATAACCTTTAGCCTTTGAGCCTGCATTTTGTATAGTCATACGTTCATTTATTCCACTATGATAATATGACTTATGAGAGCTTTTTTGTCCTTTTACAGTAAAACCAAGATCGACTATTAAGTTGCGAAAATCATTAAAATTTATGCTATTATCAGATTTTCCACTTATTACATCATTATATATCTTTTGATTCACTTAATATTTTCCCTCCTGTCTTTCTTCATTATACCATACTTTGCATCTTTTTCAAGCCGTTTTTCTATCTGCCCTATGTACCGGATTGAAACTCAGTTAAAAATCCTCTGTTTCCCTTCCTATGTTAATACTAACAAATTCATTGCTGCCCATCTTTTGGCGCTTGTTAGTAATTTGCAATTCATTAAAACTGTATGTGCATCATGGTCGATTATCTCAAATTTTCCATCTGATGTTTCATTAATCCAATAGAAAACACTTTTTGATACTTCTAAAGCCCAACAAGTAGGATTGCCATTTTCTTCGTCACAATCATGGACTACTTCCCATTTCTTTTTCATTGTCAAGACCTCCTTTAAATATCCCTTCATTATCTAATTGCATAATTTGGATCGTGAAATTTATCGTATAAGTTTTTGTCCGATTTTTTACTTTCTTCCAATTTTTCAAAAGTCACATCCGCTATACCGATAATGTTTATACCAAGATAAAATTCATTGCTTGATTTAGAAAGCAATTCTGCAATTTCTTGCAAGTTATCAAACCGCTTGGACTCTAAAACATCACCATAATATAATCCGCCGTGAAAACTTTCTTTCCCTGTATAATATACAAGTCTATTTGTACCATTATCTCTACTGCATAATACATATAATTGTTTCATAATGTTTTTCTCCCTTCCTTAATCCTTTATAGGTAATTGCGAAACTCTGAAAGCCGCATAAATAATGGCTTTTTTATCGCCTCATTTTGTTTCTCTCCTCACCTGACTTTGGATATATTACACAAAGATTTTGCTTGAATATGGGTAATATAAATATTTTATTATGCAAGGTTCACAAATTCTAATCGGTGAGTTTCGCAAATGCCTATTAATCCTTTATGAATGTGCAAAAGCGAATCCTATTATAAATACTATCGTATGTATTAGCTCCTGATTTCTTTAACAGATTTAAGCCAATATATTCTGCCACATCCATTACTGTCTGCTTATCCTTTCCCGCTTCTATTGCGTTTAATGCGCCGGTCAAGATTCCCTGAATAATTTTCTTTTCCTCTGGTGTTGAACTTCTTGTTGTGTCCCTGCTGTTTCCATTTTCATATGTACGAATTGTAATTGTAGCACTTTCACAATCAGCATATTCTTTGATGTTTTCCGGCTGCTCAATCCAGATATTGATTGACTTGCCGTTCGCAAGGTTGACCTCTAATCTGTCACCTAAAATACAGATGTAATTGTAATACTCATTGTAATCTCTGTAAATATCATATCCGGCGCGCTCTGTCGCCTCATAATCTTTGATGAGGCTATCCTCATCAACCAATTTACACGCTTCAAGCCATGCCTGTTGAATATTTTTTACTTTCATTCTGTAATACCTCCATTAATTAAAATATTTTTGTGACAAAAACCTGTACTGCTTTTGAGACTACGGACTTATTACAACAAGTATTGTAATACTCCGATACAGGCAATAGAAAAGACAGCCTATGCTAAAGCTGTCTGCGGTTTTCCGCTTACTTCTGTACTTCCATATTTAAAGCGAATGTCATCCATTGTATAAGTTTTTCTGCTGCCTCTGCGATATTCTCCATTATGGAAGTACCACATGGACTTATTTTTACTCCATTTGTAGCCTGCTGCTTTTATCTCTGCCTTGTGTTGGTATGTATTCCCTGATACCCATATCCATGAACCACAGATTTCAATTTCTATTCCCTGCAGGTGGATGATTTTCTGTAAGGCTTCTCTGAGTGCTTTATCATCTTCAAAGTCATATGTACTTGACTTGTAATCTGAGGTATCTGCTGCCTCTTTGCTGTTGTGTCTGTCTTTCAGTATCTTGAACAATGCCTCGTATTCGTTGTTGATTGTTTGGCTTGCTTCCTTCGTGCCTCCGTTGTCAGGGTGATGAAGCTTCAATAATCTTTTGTACTCTTTTCTTAACTGCTCTAATGAATTGATATTGTTGAAAAATTTGAATCTTGTCATAGTCTTTGACCTCTCTTTCTTCCTTGTTTAATAAAAAGGCTCACACCCTTTGACAAGTGCAAGCCCTGAAAATTCTGAAATTCTAAATATGTACTGATTACCCACAAATGTATTGAAAAGCCAGCTTTGCAAGCAGTTCATTGAAAGTTTTTCCTTCATATCTGATATTGCCTTCTCTGTCTTTATACTTAGCGATAGCAGTCTTCATAGTATAACCGCCAAAAGAAGTATTTCCTTTGCTGTCTTTATTGATATTGACATCTACGCCCCTAACAAAACACTCATGAAGCATCCCCATGTCGGTCTTGTTAAATTTGACATTGATTTTCTTTGTATATGTGTTCTGAGTTGAGATAGAGAACATCTTCTTAGTGGCAGCCTGTACCTGTTCCATGATTTTCTTTGCCGTCGATGTTTTCTGCTTATCGCTGATTCTGATGCCATTTTCGTCAAAGTCTGCCTCTTCGCATGAATGAAGCGCTGAAAGGCTGTCATACATCTCTCCGTATAACATGTCTGTAATGATTGCTATTCTGTAAAACTTCTTGTTATCACCACAGGCAACTAAACGCAACACATTGCGTACTGCGTTGTAATCGTTGGCTGTATGTTCATTTGATGCGGATGCAATTTCTGACAAGGTGTTCTTGTACACATCTTCGACAGCCTTGTTCTCTTCTTCCAGTCTGCGGTTATCCTCTTCCAGCTTAATTTTTTTGGATTCCGCCGCTTTGATTTCTTCGTCGGTTCTTGTGCCTGACTTATTGGCAATGATATCCTCACATTTCGCGATGCTGTCATTGTTCAGGTGAATGTACATAAGGTTTCTTTCGTTGCCTACGCAAGTAAAAATTGCGTTTGTGATTTTTTTGTTATTGTCATCTGAGATAAAGTTAATTTTTAACATAATCTCCTTCTTTCTCCCACGTTTGGCAGTAGGCGCCGTTGATTTTATTATTGTTTGAAATGTGATTCAGAGCCATGAACTCCCGCCGGGCTGGTTTCCCGTATACCGATAAATCACATCTGCGTATCATCTAATTTGTATACACTATAAAAGAATACCTGTAATATTTTGTTTGGCATCGCTCCGTAGTTAAACACCGCGCTGGTTTCGTACCTTTAAATAACATATGAGTATTAGATGTTCTGCTTTTGGTGTCTGTCCGTCCTCTTTGTATAAAAAAAATGACCTGTCACTTGATAGGTCAGAAAATCACAGCATATTCATTTTTCATACAGCTTTTATCAGTTCTCGGCTTCATTTTGAATTTTGTTCTATATGTTTCTTTATGCTGTGATGTGTGCCGTTCTTATAGTAAAAGCGACTTGTTACTTGACAAGTCGGAAACTTTTTCTATATATACTTATTATCCCGCTTTCTCTTGCAAGTCCTCGTTGCCTGCATTAGCGGTTTTGTTGATTCTCTTTCTATCTGTTTTCCTGCAGTTCCTATGTACTCTACATGGTTTTATATGCGTTTCATTCACCCTTTATTTGTGGTAACACTCCCTGTTGTGTTATCAGTTACCTAATTGCTTGAGCGATGCAATTAGGAGGAAAGAATATTCCAGATAGATCAACGTCTGACATTCAATTTCAAATCAATGTCTATTTACTCTATTTATTCAACTTATTACCCTAGAAAGTGATATTATGCAACTTATAATCACATAGTCAGCTTTCACACTTGCAACTGGTAGATCTCATAAAGAAATAGTCTTTATCATTTACTTTATTCTGTATTTGTCATGGTTCAGTTGGGTAGATAAAATCTGATAAGCCGCAATTAAGAGCTTGAATAACCAATTAAGGTTATATGATAGATTTCTTTCTACATTTAAAAGGAATTTTTGTGCGAAAACACTTGAAAAATGAATAATGAAATGTTAGAATGTTTAGTACAATCACTTTCTAAGTGTTTGGGTGAAAAGTCGCTTCGTTGGTGTCCAGCCTGTCAGCGGCTTTTCTTATTTCCTTTTCCCTTTCGATGATTATACTATATCATAGTTTTTAGATATTGTCAATATCTTTTTAATATATTTTTTATGTTTTTTATCTATTCTCTTTTGAATAAATCTGAAACATCACATTGTAGAGCCTCACATATTTTATCTATTGCCTCTAGTGGTACTCTTACAATACTATTATTATACATTTTATTTATTGTCATCGCCTGAATACCAGTCATTTCTGCTAATTCTTTTTGCGACAATTCATGTTCTGCTAATAATACACGTAAACGACATTTTATCATTTTATCACCGCCTTTTTATATGATAAATATATTATATCACATTTAAGGATAAATTTCTAGCACTTCATTATTCATTTTTCAAGGTTCGCGGGTAGAATTATCCCTGATAAAATCAATTAAGATTTCTTGGCTCCAATTAAGGAACTTTTATAGGGATATTCTGTTTTAAAGTTTTGGGATTTCACGCTTGACATAGCCTGAATAGATAAGTATAATAGAAAGTGCAATGGCTATATGCTTTTGTGATGTGGAAAAGCGGTGATTACTTTGGTAGAGTGGAAACCGCTTTTCTTGTTTCCCTTAACTTGATTATAGTATATCACAGTTAAAGGAATTTATAAATCGTTTTTTGATTATTTTTTTAATCATTTTTCGAGATGGTAATTGTAGCTTGTAACCCAATCATTTTTAATATTTTATTAGCATCGTCTAAGGACATATTATTTTTATGTATATATCTTCTTAAATTTTGGCTTTTTATTCCTAATTGTTCAGATATATATCTTTTTATATCCAGATTTTTCAATGGCATTTTCAATTTCTTGAGCAAGTTCTTGATTAGTTCTTATTTCCATGTATTCACCATCCTTAATATATTATTATTTGTATTATACCAGATTTTGACTCGCATTTCTACTACAATATATTCTTCTTTATTTAAAAACGAAAAATATGTTAAAATAACTTGACAAATATACTATAATAATATATTATAAATAATACACTATTATATTGTTTTGATAGTAATAACATTGATCTTCAAAAGTACTTAGTATTTGCTAGGTGCTTTTGTTTTTATGTAAACCAATACTTTCTAGCATACTTATCTATTCAGTTGTCAAGGTTCATCCACTGGGCAGATAAAATCCGGCAAGCTACAATTAAGAGCTTGAATAACCAATTAAGGTTATATAATAGATTTCTTTCTACTTTTAAAAAGGAATTTTTCGATTGAACAATCTATAAGAATATGATATAATTAGATTGTCATTCAATCGTTTTTTAGCGTTTGGCGGTTGTGAGTAGCGGTTTTCAACTTTCCTAGGGTCTGAACCGCTATTCTTTTATTTTTCACTCTGAATTACCTTGTAAGAAATTGATTTCTCAATTCGGATATTCCCCTCAACAAAGCCTTGCATTAATGTTTCTATAACTTCGTTTTGTTTATACCCTTGTTTCTTACATTCTGCTTTAAAAGCATCCTGTAAAGGTTTGTCTATCAGAGTGGCAAATGTTTGTCTTGCCATTCGCTTTCCTCCTTACAGTTATTATCTTACCACCAAAAATCTAATTTTTAAATTAGTTTTTTTATAATTTTAAAAATATTTTTTAGTAAGATTTTCTGAATTAAAAAGGGTATAAAGCCTTGATAATTCAATAGACTTTACACCTTTACTGTGATTACTATGTAATTTTAAATATTATGCTGTATGTACTGCTTTATCGGCTTTATGCTCATCTAAGATACCGTGCACTCTTTCAACTTCATCAAGAATGAAATCTGCGTCACGCTGTAAACGTCTTAAATCAGCCTTAACATCAACAATGTCTTTTTCAAGTACTGTTATTTTTTCATCAAGAGCGTTTACCTTTTCATTAATCCCAGTTACTTTTTCAAGTAATAAATCAAGTTTTTCACTATCTGTCATATTATATCACTCCTTTGTTGTGATGTATTATTACTATGTTATTTTAAGATAAGTATATCACAACTCAGATGTAAAGTCTATTCAATTATCAAGGAGCACTCTTTTATTTGCTAGTTACTGTCAGCTTTAAGATTCTTTATGCCCTACCACCTGCCGCCATCGGAGTTTGCCGCGCCTTAGCCGTTCGCTTGGGCGGTGGGTTCTTTTCTCTTTCGAGCTTGTCTGTATTATAGCATAACAATTTGTTTTTATAAAGTATTTTTGTTTATTTTTTTTAAGTTTAATAATTTATATTGTTTTATTATAATTGTCAGACAATTCAAAGAGATTGACAGATAAGCAAAAGGAATATAGAATATATGTATTAATGTAACATTAACAGAGCAAAGAAAGGATTATTATATATGGAGTATACAGACAATAATGGATTAAAGGACTATATAAATAGTATTATAGAGGCAAGTGGACTAAAAAAGCGCTATATTGCAGATAAAATGGGCCTTAATAACCCACAACAACTAAATAACATACTTAATAAAGCTAATATTAATAATGCAGATATAAAGAGGATTTGCGATGCTATGGGATATAAATTGCACATAGACATACAACCAAAATAGATAAAAAGGATAGTATAAAATATGGCGTATAATGCAAAGGGACAAAAAAATACAACGCTAAAAGTATTAATTTAGCAGTATCTTATAAACCACCAGAAAGACAAGACGGGCAAAGGATAAAGGCATATTTGGAGCAAACGGGACAAAGTGCAAATAGCTACATTAAGGCATTAATAAAGGCGGATTTAGATAATAAGGGGTTTGTATTACCAGATGGAGCAGATACAGATGCAAAAGATACAGACAGTATAGAGGATATAGACGCGTATAAAATATATGTATATCTATATTTTGGGCGTGCTGTGTGGCTCTTGCTGCTACGCCTGTTAATGCTTGCTAGTGCTTTGCTTAGCTCTATGTTACCAGATACGCAACAGGCAGCAGGCGACGCGGACCAAAGATAATAATGCAGGTATTTAATGCCTTATTTGGATTTGTTACATTTATTGCATAAAATAGGGGTGTTTTGGGCTTGTTTTGTGTGGATGGTATAAAGTATAGGCAAAGGGATTTTAAAGCAAAATAGGGGCGTTTTTAGTTGATTTATGCCTTGTTTTGGGTATAGTCTATATGTATGCAAGGGAATTGTATTTGTATAAAGATATTGTGTCTTTTGTACGCAGACAAATCGTTATTAGTGTACGTTATTAACGGACATATTAGATATGTTTGTCGTGTATTTATATAACGGACATTTTACTACTTATATCTTTGTACAAAAGACATAAGTCGAACATATCAGCAAAAGCAGAGCATACCAGACGGGCAGACACTACCGGAAAAGTCGCATTTATGTGCAATTCATTACTTTTCATACTGTAATAGTGCAGTATTATGGTGTCTTTGTTATGGGGGTATGTTTACATTTTAAAACAAAGATACTGTTCTTTTGTAGTGGTCATCTATTCCATCCACATACCAACTTTAAATATTCAAATCATTTTAAAAATTATTTTATAATTGTATTAAATTTACATACAATTTTCAAAAATACTCTAAAGATATTCGGTAACTGGTTCGGGACTACCCTCCAAATCACCAGTAAAAATCAGCACTTTTTAAATTATCTGACAATTTAACCAAACCCCAAAACTACCAAAATCCAGCCCTTGACCTCCTTAAAAGCCTGAAAAATCAATCTTTTACCGAACTCCCGAAAAACTCATTTGCAATAAAGAAAAAACACTGATTTCTAACCTAAAAATCTATGCCAAAAACCCGAAAATCACCAGCAAAATCAATACTTTTGGTACTTCTATACCTTTTTCAAAAACCCTTCTCCCCGAACCCCTCCTCAAAATATCAAGCAAAAACCTTATATTATCAAGGGAAATTAACATACTGGTCTTATTTTTATGCCCAGAATTGAAAAATTTTCTCATATTTTTCTACCATCATAAATAACAAAAAAAGAAACATATTGAATGTTTTTACTCAATATGTCTCATTTAAGTATTTGTCTAGTCCTTTATTACTATGTTTTGAACCAAATATTGTTTAGCTACTTTAACTGCATAATCTCAGCCTCAAGTTTTTTCAATTCATCAAGCGACAAAGCAGGAACACACTCCGCAATCTCATCAAGTGGCATCTTACCTTTTTTAATCATTCTTTTGGCTGTTTCTGTGGCCTCTCTATGCACAGTACTATCTTCAATATCCTTTGTATAGGCCCTTAAAATCTGGTCGTCATCAAATAATGTCATCATAATATCTACAACCTCCTGTTCTTTGCTCTCAAGATACTCTTTCAAAACATTCCTGTCTTTACAGATACGGATTGTTTCTGTTACTGCTTTTTTCGTGCTTCCATACAATTTTCTCTGTTCATTATACACTTTGCAGAAAATTATATACTGTCCAATAATATCTTTCTCATTCTCCTGATACAAAACTTTCACTTCTGCGTCAATGGCAATCTTTTCCCCATTAAAAAATTCCCTTGAAAGTGATATGGTATCAGGAATATTTTTCTTTTCCCCTGTAAATATCATATACAATTCGGGTTTTGGCACATTCACTTTCTTGCTTCCATACAGATTTTGATTGGTACGTTTAAAATAATCGTGACATGTCTGTATCAGATACATCAATGCACGAATAACTATATTCACTGTCCATGTTGACTGACTTTCTACAAGTACCATTAACCGATTACCAACAGAAAATCCCAAGTCGTTATAGTCTGCATCAATCAATACATGTTTAATGGTAATATCTCCAATCTCATTTTCCTTCACATCACAATCTTCTGGATGGAGCGCCTGATATAGTTGGAGCAGATATTTTTTATCCTGAAACAAATTTGTAAACACACTGTCCTTTATTTTGCGTTTTGGTATACTTTCCGCCATTCTATCACCTCACTTTTCACAATTTTAACAAGGTATCGTTACAAAAATCACTCTAGCTTCATCTCAATTATACAAAAAAATGTTTCCTTTTACAATAACAATTCTAATATGTGCTACTCTTTCTTTTTTTGTCAATCAAATGTGGAAGTAATAACTATCCCACAACATACAATTCTTACGACCTAAAATTCCACAAATTTTTGTAACTTATCAACCAGCCTAAAAATTTTACACACATATAGCTCAATCAACCTAAAACGTGAAATCCCTTCCTTTACATCTTTCAAAAAATATTTTCATAAAGAGAAATGATGTTAAAGGGGTCGATTTTAACCCCTTTCACGTTCCCTTCAAAAGTAAAGTGCTTCAATCCATATCTTCCCACCAAAGGAAGAATAAAGAAAGGGAGGATACATTTACATTACTTTATTCCTGCCACCCTCCCCTACTCTGCCAGCTTAAAACTGAATAAGAAAACTTTTAGATTCAACTGATTATAAAACAGAGAAGTAATAACTGGATACATTGCAAAAAATATACAACAAACAAAAAACCAAAGGAGTGATGTATTAATGATTAACAGCAACACACAGACAGATATTTTAAAGAGATACTGCGACATGCTTTATCCTGAACAATTAAAAGAAAATGAGTATATTGCTTTATTTTTTATGAAAACGGATAAAAATGGAAATGTAGTTATTAATGAAAACAATAAAAAAGCAGAATTTCACAGATTTGTAAAAAACTTTGAGGAATATCAAAAGTACATAAACAAGTACAAGCACAATTTTCATGTATATAACGCTCTTGCAACTGTGAAGCCAGATGCAGATGGGGAACTCCACAGGCAGGAAAACAATATGTACCAGCAGAAAGTATTGTTCATAGATTTTGACAAGAAAGATTATCCTGATCTGAAAAACGCTCATGATTTTACCAAAATGATAAAAAGTAAATTACCTAACGTATTCCTTCATGCCTATTATGATTCAGGGCATGGATACCATTACTACATAATTATCCCACCAACGTTTAAAATCAGAGAACTATGTGATTTCAACAAAGAACTTTGTGCCTTAGTCGGAGCAGATACCAATGCCTGTAAAGTCACACAGGTGGCAAGGATTCCTTGTACTTTTAACCATAAATACACAGATAAAAACGGGGCTTTTCCTTTCGTGAAAGAAATAGACCACTACCGCAAACATCCACAACAGGCAGCAAAATTCCATCCGCTTAATATAGAAAATTTAAAGAGAGTTGTAAATAATGTCAAAAAGCAGTTTACAACAGAAAATATACCAGAACTTCCACTGACAGAATGGAAATATGATACTGGAGAATTTGACGTAAAACTTCATAACTGTCTTTGTACTGAGAAAGTATTCCATGAAGGGGCGGATGAACATGAAAGAAATACTTGGCTTGGCAGGATAATCGTATGGCTGAAAGGACAGCGCTGCATGGATTATCAAATTGAACAGAAATGTCAGGAATGGAACCTGAGATGCAGGCCTCCGAAAAGTACCGCTGAAACACAGTCAGAAATAGAAGGATGGTATGAATGGATTTCAGCGCATGGCATGGCTGTCGGTGGATGCTGGTGGAACATCAAGGAGGAGAGAACCAGCGGGATAGTCCGTAAGCAGTGTGATAAATTCCATTGCAGACAAGCTATAAACCCTTATGAAAGTATGAGCATATTAGAGGATGTAGGAGTAAAAATAAATCAAAAAGTTCTAACAGACAGTAAATTAAGCATTAAAGGCAAAAATACAATGTCAGGCTATGAATATCTGATTTTGACAGTTCTGGACAAATATATGCCAAAGACAGGAAGAACAGTATTTACCATAAAAGACCTGAAATACTGTATGCAGTATAAAAGAAGTGGTAAATGGCAGTTTTGTATGGATATCTCCACATTGAAAAAACACTGGAAGATTTAGAGAATCACAAGTGTATCAAAGTAACTGAGCCTACACAGGCACAATGCAAAAAGAAAAACCCTTCTTTTGATGATAAGGTAATCAAACTTACCAGAGGGTTAAAAGATGTTGACATGGATAAATACATAATATTCTATTATTCCGTAGCTAGGGCATTTATCTGTCATCAGATTACACAGAATGAATACAAGATATATTTATGTATTTTGAATAACCTAAAAGACAGTAAAAGCTGTACATTAGAAAAAATAAGTATAACTCTTGATATGAAAAAAGGAAATATATTAAAAGCAATACAGAATTTAGAAATAGCCTCTTTGTTAAGGGTAGACCGTTTACCTCCCAATGCTAATGATAAACAGCATAACATGTATTACCCAACAGATACAGACAGATGGAATGATGTTACAAATATAGAATTAGACAAACCAGATAAATCAGATGATATGGTATCAGGATTAAATATAACTTTAATAGCATAAGGACTATCCTGCTATATCTTACTAAGTATAAACAAGTATTATTATATATACTTACATACCCTATACAGGGGGTATCCTACTCCGTAGGATATAATACATTCTATACATGGTTATCAAATTTCCATCTGCCAGATTCAAAAAACGTTGAAAAATAGGACAAAACTGCTATTCCTATCATGCAAAACAAGGTTATCAAATTTCCATCCCATTTTTTCAGAAAATCTTATAAAATCAACGTTTTCAGGCATTTTTTATGTGCAGACAGAAAATGCAGTTCTATGTATACAGCTATGACATATTTCTATTGACAAACTGTTGTACATAGAACTGCAGATATAAATATCGTTTTATAAACCAAACAGGGAAGTATCTACTGAATACTCCAAGAAACAAAACCAGAGAAATGAAGAAAAAGAAGAATTGGCAACAGCTATCATTTAACCATACTAACAAAGAAAGGAAAGTATAAAGAATTGATTTTTAACAGACAACAACAGGAAGCAATAAACAGTATTGAAGGAAATATTTCCATAATCGCTTCAGCGGGAAGTGGAAAAACGACGATGCTGACACACAGGATTAAAAATATGACAGAGAACCATGGCATCTCTCCTTCTTCTATCCTTGCTGTTACATTCAGCAGAAAGGCGAAGGACAACATTTTATACAAATTAGAGGAATTGGGCATTGGCGGAGTCCATGTGGAAACATTCCACTCCCTTGCCCTGAAAATGATTTTCTCTGCTTATGGGACAAACAGGTTTCAGGTATGGACGGCACAGTGGGAAAGAGAAAAAATTGTTGGAGATATCTGTATTTCATTACATCTCTGCTCTTCTGATGATGTCCCATACAATGATATTTTTTCATTTATCGCTTTACAAAAAGTAAATATGAGAAAACCAACTGAAATACTGGTATATCCTGATGAACTGCCATTTGAACAGAAAGATATGCAGGCTGTCTATGTTGCTTACGAAAAAGAGAAAGAACAAAGGGGATATATTGAGTTTGATGATTTCCTCAACATGACAAATGAAGTATTCGACACAGACCCAGAAACCGCCAAGATGTACAGGAACCTTTTCCAATATGTGCTTGTAGATGAGTTTCAGGATATGGATTGTCAACACTTTTTTAGACAACTTTTTTAAGGTTGTTTTGCCTGTATTGTACAGGGGTTTGATATCCCAAAGAGGAATGTATCCTGTGATGGTTATACCAGTGTATATAATCCCATAACTTTAGTTTCAGCTCCCGTAAATCTGCAAATGTTTCATTCCATACAAATTCCGTTTTTATGATCTTAAATGTTGCCTCAG